>JAEWAH010000328.1 GCA_023391725.1 Bacillota bacterium
CGCCTTCGTACAACGCCGCCAGACGCGGGTGGGTTTGGGGGCTGGGGGCGCGCCCCCCTGCACCCCTGCTTAAGGGATAGAATCCCTTAAGAATCCCAGGCTGGGGAGAAAAATAAAAAGGGCTTCCATTTCCGAACAAGAAGGGAATGGAAGCTCTTTATTTTTGTTGTTGAAAATATCTTGCGAGAGAGAAAGTATCTTACGGGGGACCCCGAAGGTCCAGGGCTCCATAACCCTGCCTCCGCCAGTGGCGGAATAATGCGGGGTGGAGGAGGCTGGCGAAACGAGCGATGTGAGCGGCAGCGAAGCAGCGCGACGATTGAGCCAGATGGGAGGAAAGCCCTGGTCGCGCCCGCAGGCGCGAAATCCTGCCCAATCCTCAGTCTCGCTTCGCTCGCCAGCGACCTTCGGAGGGAGCGAACCTGTAGCAGTGGAGCGCAGCGTAACTGCGGAATACCGGCCTGCACAGCGACGGACGGTGCAAAGAATCAAAAGGAGCCTCAGCCGTAGAGCATATAATCCTCAGTCATCCGCCACCAAAAAACTATTCTCCAAATAGTCCCACACCGCTTTCCGGCAGGCGTCAAAATCCACCTCCCGGGTGGCCATGCCCGCATAGGTAATGGGGGTGTACGCGCCCTCAAAGGGGATTTGAAGCTCCTCCATGGTAGTGCCCCTAAGCTCCATAGCATAATTGACGGCTTCCAGCATTTCCCCCGCGGTAAGGTTGGTCATCAGGTTGTTTTTGACGACCGCATCCAACAGGTCCAGCGCGCTGTCCAGGGTGATAGAACGGCATGTATCCGCCAGGGTGGAAAGTACCGTGCGAACACGCTGGGTGCGCATCAGGTCTCCCCCGCCGCCCACCTTGCGGATGCGCATGTAGATCACCGCCGAATGGCCCCGGAAGTGGTACGTACCCGCCCGGTTCATTTTGGGGGTGGTGGAATCATCGGGTATGGCGTAGTTCTTTAGGTAATTGGCCTCCGCGTTGGTGACGGTGATATCCACGCCGCCCAGCTCATCGATAATGGACTGGATGGAATTCATATCAAAGAGCATGTACTTTTCGATGCGCACCCCAAAGTGGGTGCTCAGCACTTTTAAAAGCGCCTCCGGCCCATAGTTCTTTGCTATGTACGTCACCCGGCCGATCACGCCGTCCGGGCGCTGAACCAACATCTCCCGGCTGAAGGAAGTGAGCATCAGCCGCTTTGTCCGGGTATCAAGCGTCACAAGCACGATGCCGTCTGTATTCCCCAGCTTCTTGGTATTCCCATTCCACTGGTCCACGCACAAAAGCAAATAATGGTGCTGCCCTTCGACCACCGGCGGAAGCTTCTCCCAGGAGATGGGGGTAATAGGCTTGGGCAGATCCGCCAGGGCAAGGGGCGCGCCTGAAAGAAACAACGCCAAAGCCGCGATTATCGCAACAAAGCGCTTAAGCATAGCAATATCTCCTTTGTGTGGGATCGGAAGGCAAACCATAAGATAAACGTCCCTCCGGCCCAAAAACATCCCGGAATGGAAAATCATGCGTAGCGTTATTCAATATAACATATTTCACGGCACATTGCAAAAAGGAGCCTGTTCCGGGTTCCCTGCACCGCACTGCCGGGGCCAAATTTACAAGTCTATAAAGAGGAATACATTGACTATTCTTCCATAGCTGGATATAATTCAATATATTGGATTAATAATCCATCCTTTGAGCCATAATATGACTGGCCAGCCGGTCTGTCCGTGTCATATGGCTTCCCCTCCCCCGGGCTGCCGTAGGCTGTGCCCGTTAATATCCATAATAGCCTATCCAGGCTAAAGAAGAATATGGCGGCATGCTTTATGCTGCGAACATCGCAAGGGAGGATCTTTCCATGAAACACTACGCCAAAATCCTGTCGGTTCTGCTCGCCATCGTTATGGTGTGCACACTGGCCCCGTCCGTTTCCCTGGCCGCGACAACGAGGAATGCCTCTATCACCGCAAACAGCCTTCCTTCCACAACGGTCGCCAAAACCAAGTACAACGTAACCATCACCGTCAAGAATACCGGCACAGAAAACTGGACATATACCGGCGGATACAAGCTTGTGCCTTCGTCGGGCAATCCCTTCACCACCGCTTCCGTTTCCCTTAACGTTGGCGAAACGATAAAGCCGGGCAAGACCAGGATCTTTAAGTTTACGATCACCGCCCCCGCCACCGCGGGCGCGTACAACGCCAGCTGGCAAATGGCAAAGGGGACCGCAGCCTTCGGCGCCAAGCTCACCAAGAAGATCACGGTGAATCCCCTTACCGTAAGCAGCATCTACCTTCTGCGCCTGCCAACGAAGCTGACCTATTACCGGTTTGAAAAACTGGACATCACCGGTCTTGCCGTCATGGGCGTTTACAATAACGGCACAAAAAAGCAATTGGCCGTCACCGCGGCCAACGTCACGGGCTACAACAGCAACTATACCGGCACTTACCGCCTGACTGTGACTGTAAGCGGGAAGAAAGATACCTTCAGCGTCACCATCTGGCGCATGACCCTAAGCAGCGTCAAAATGTCGGCCCAGCCGAAAAAGCTGACCTACAAGGTTGGCGAAAAGCTGGACTTCACAGGAATGTCCGTGAGCGGCACCTACACCAATGGAAGAGTGAAGGCCCTCTCCCCCGAAAGCGCCGCTGTGTCGGGTTTCGACAACACCAAGGTCGCCACCGGGAAGACAGTCACGCTGAGCTTTGCGGGGAAGACTGTACAATTCAAGGTGAACATCATCGCCAACGATGTGATGAACGCCAGGACAGCGGCCCATGCGGCGCTTGATACCGAGTATGGAAAGTACATAAAGACCGATTACAGTACCGATGGCTGGACAGCGCTTAAAAAGGCCAGGACGGATGGCGACGCGGCCATCGATGCCGCCACCACTGTCGCTAACGTAAACAGTGCCAAGGCTGCCGCCATCAAAGCCATGGATGACGTAAAGACCCTTGTGGAGGAGGCGCAGGCCCTGACAGCCGCCAAGACCAGCGCTCACACGGCGCTTACCACAGCACTGAATGGCTATCATCAGGCGGATTACAACCCCGCCAGCTGGACTGTGCTCAACAAGGCCAAGACCGACGGCGATGCGGCCATCGACGCTGCCACCAGTCTTGCCTTGGTGAACAGCGCAAAGACCGCTGCCATCAATGCCATGAAAGCCGTGAAGATCGCGGACGTGGAGGACCTGGAAAACGCAAAGGCCGCCGCTCATGTGGCGCTTGATGCCATGCTGTCCAGTTACACCCAGGGAGCCTACACTTCCGCCAACTGGGCAAATGTTTTAAAGGCCAAGGGCGACGGCGATGACGCCATTGACGCAGCCGATACCATTACCCAAGTGAACAAAGCCAAAACCGACGCGCTCAAAGCCATGGATGATGTGAAGACCATAGCGGACGAGGCTCTTGATGTTGTCAAGACTGCTGCCCATACAGCTCTGAATACCGTCCTGGCCTCCTATTCCTCGGCAAACTACAGCACGGCCAATTGGGCGGTGCTGACCAAGGCCAAAACAGATGGCGATGCTGCTATTAACGCCGCCACCAGCAATTCCGGGGTAGACAGCGCTAAGAATGCCGCCATCGCGGCCATGGCAGCTGTGAAGACCCGCTCCCAGGAGGCCGCGGAGCTTGCCACCGCCAAAGCAGCGGCCCACAGCGCATTGACCACCGCCATGAACTCCTATTCTGCAAGCGACTACAGCCCAAGCAACTGGATAGCGCTGAATAGTGCCAAGTCAGCCGGCGATACCGCCATCGATGCGGCCACAACGCCGGCCGCGGCAGACGCAGCCAGGGCCAGCGCTGTTACCGCTATGGATAATGTTCGTACCCTGGTGGAGGAAGCGCAGGATCTGGCGGACGCCAAGACAGCGGCCCACACGGCGCTTGCAACCGCGTTTGGCAGTTACAATGCGGCTGATTACAGCACGGCCAACTGGGCTCAGCTTAACGTAGCCAGGGCCAACGGCGACGTTGCCATCGAAGCCGCCACGACGCCAAGCGCGGTGACCAGTGCCAAGAATGCCGCCGCAAGTGCCATGGCTGCTGTGAAAAAGCTGGCGCAGGAATTGACAGAGGCAAAAGCCAGCGCCCACGCGACGCTCAATTCCCTCCTGGCCATGTACCATCGGGCGGATTACAGCGACGCCAACTGGGGAGCGCTTGTTCTGGCCAAATCCAACGGCGACAGCGCCATTGAAGCCGCTACCACAGTTGACCAGGTCAATACCGCAGTGAACACCGCCATGGTCGCCATGGATCAGGTAAAGACCCTGTCGGAGCCGTAAAGACTGCTTAAGCATTACGCTAAAAACAAATACTCTCCCAATGAGGAAGCAACGAGGGGGCGCCGAAGCGCCCCCTCGTTTGCAATCGTCTCCTCCTGCTTTGCCGGAGGGACGGAGGTTTGCGGAGCCAACATGCCCGCTTCGCTTTATCCGCCGCTGGCGGCGCTTAGCTTCGGAACCTTACACGATTCACTGGCCGCATGCCTGCACCGATCAAGCAAGCGAAGGGCAGCGCGGGGCATGAAGGGAAACCGTGCAAAGTCAAAAAGGCAGATCAGTCTCATAGCGCATGATCTGCCTTTTTCGAAATCCTCAGTGCCAATATCTCACTTTTATGACCCCGGGCTGCTGGTTAAGCTCAGCGATCAATTCCTCCGTGGGCACCTGGCTGAGCTCCATGACCGTGATGGCCATCTCCTGGCGGCTCTTGTTGAGCATGTTGTTGATGTTGATGCCCTCCCGGGAGATGGCGGCAGACATGTTGCTGACCATGTTGGGCACGTTGTCATGAATGAGCATGATCCGGCAGCCCTCCGGCTGGCCAGGGAGCACGATCTCCGGCATATTCACGCTGTTGCGGATAGTGCCCGTCTCCAGGTAGTACCTTAGCTGAGCGGCGGCCATGCGTGCACAGTTTTCCTCGCTCTCCGGGGTGGAGGCCCCCAGGTGGGGGATGCAGACCACGCCGCGCACATTCAGCATATCCTCCGTGGGAAAGTCCGTTACATACCCCGAAAGCCTTCCGGAAGCCAAAGCCGCCCGGCAGGCTTCCCCGTCCACCAGTTCAGCCCGGCTGAAGTTCAAAAGCCGGGCTCCCTTTTTCATGTGGTTGAAGAAGGAAGTGTCGCAGGTATTCGTTGTCTTGGGCGTCAGCGGAATGTGGATGCTGACATAGTCCGACTTTTGCAAAAGCTCCTCCATGGAAGCGGCGCGCTTGATGGCCCGGGAAAGGGACCAGGCGTGCTCCACGGAGATGAAGGGGTCCAGGCCGATGACTTCCATGTTCAGGCCATTGAGCGCGCTGTTGGCCACGATGGCGCCTACCGCACCAAGGCCGATGACGCCCAGTGTCTTTCCACGAAGCTCCGGGCCCACAAACTGGTTCTTGCCCTTCTCCACCAGCTTTGGCACATTTTCGCCTTGGTCCTTGAGCCCATTTGCCCACTGGATGCCCCCGGCGATGTCGCGGCTGGAAAGCAGAAGCCCCGCCATCACCAGTTCCGCCACAGCGTTGGCATTGGCGCCGGGGGTATTGAAGACCACAATACCTTTTTTGCTGCAGGCGTCCACCGGGATGTTATTGAATCCCGCCCCGGCCCGGGCGATTGCCAGCAGGCTTTCGGGCAGGTCCATTGCGTGCATGTCCGCGCTGCGCACCAGGATGGCGTCGGGCACGGGCTCGTCCTTTGTGACGGTGTATTGGTCTGCGGAGAGCTGACTGTGGATGATATCGGAGATCTCATTGAGGGTTTGGATCTTGTACATGCAGCTTTCTCCTTATATTCGGAAATTGAGAATTTTGGCACAAGAGTGAAGATGTCGCATCATGCATACGGAGAGAGGATTTCGGGCCTGCGGGCGCGACCAGGGCTTTCCGATCGCCCTGGACCTTCGGAGGCATCTTTCCCGAAATCCCTTGAGCGGGGTCCAGGGGAGGAGCCCGGTTAACGATTTTCGAGCTCGAACTTCTTCATGAAGGCCACGAGCTTTTGGACGCCTTCTATGGGCATGGCGTTATAGATACTTGCGCGCATGCCGCCCACGGAGCGGTGTCCCTTGAGGTTGGATAGGCCGCTCTTTTCAGCTTCCTTGGCGAACTTATCATCCGTCTCCTCGCTGCCTGTAACAAAGGTCACATTCATGCGGCTGCGGTAATCCTTCTGGGCGGTTGGCTTGAACAGGCGGCTCTCATCCAGGTAACCGTAGAGGAGGGCGGCCTTTTCGATATTGATCTTTTCCATGGCGGGAACGCCACCCAGACCCTTGAGCCATTCAAAGACCAGCTTGGCCAGGTAGATGCCAAATGTGTTGGGTGTGTTGTACATACTGCCAGCCTTGGCCTGGACATCCCAGTTGAGGAGTTTGGGGCAGAGGGGATGCGCACGGCCTAAGAGCTCCTTTTTCACGATGAGCAGGCACAGCCCGCTTGGGCCGATGTTCTTTTGCGCCCCGGCGTAGATCGCGCCGAATTTGCCCACATCAATGACCTCGCTCAGGATATTGCTGCTGGCGTCCCCCACCAAGGGCACGCTGCCAGTATCGGGGAAGGCGATATACCGCGTGCCGTAGATGGTATTGTTAGTGGTGATATGGCAATAATCCGCGGAAGGGTCGAAACTGGCCTTTTTAAAGTCGGGCACATAGGTGTAATTGTCTGCCCGGCTGGAGGCGGCGATGTTCACCGTACCATAGCGCTGGGCTTCCTCGGCGGCCAGATAGGCAAAGTTGCCGCTATCGATATAATCCGCCTTGCCGCTTGCCATTAGATTCAGGGGCACGGCGGAAAACTGCAGGGTGGCTCCCCCATGCAGGAAAAGGACCTCGTAATTGTCCGGAATCGCCATCAGTTCCCGCACAAGCGCTACAGCGGCATCGTAGATCTCTAGGTACATTTTGCTGCGGTGGCTCATTTCCATCACCGACATGCCTGTTGTACCATACACGAGCAGTTCCTGCTGGGCGCGCTGCAAAACGGGTAGTGGCAGCATGGCCGGGCCGGGGGCGAAATTGTATACGCGATCCATCAAACAGCCTCCTTTTTTCCATCTGTATTGTTGAATGAGTCCTGATAATGCTCCGCCAGGTGCGTGGGGCAATTTTTGCCCGGCGGGTAAAAAACGAACCGTTTTCCATATTATGCCCCAACCCTTGTAAAATTGCAAGAGAGAAATAAGGAAAGAACGGCAAAAAAACGGGAGGGCCCTTTTTTATAAGGCACTCCCAAAAGATCAGTTTCATGTTCTCGTCAATAGGTTCGACTTTCAGCCTTTATCCCCGTGATCCATGTCCGGAGGATCAATACTTTCCGAGGCTGGCGGAGGCAGCCTTTGGCGCGACGGCCTTTTTAGGCGCATGGTTTTTAAACATCGAGATGGAGGAGCCGCCTTCCGCTTCATACCCGGTTTCCAGCTTGAACTTGCCTACTTCCTCACGCAGCGTCGCCGCCTGGGCCGACATCTCCTCGCTGGTGGCGGAGTTCTCTTCCGCAGTCGCCGCGTTGGTCTGCACCACGGCGGATACCTGGGTAAGCCCCTGCTTGATCTGCTCGATGGCCAATGCCTGCTCGGCAGACGCCCTTTCGATTTTCTCAATGCTTGTGCTGACCATTTGCGCCTTTTCGCCGACGTCACTTAAGATTTGGGCGGTTTGGGCCGTGATCTGCGTGCCCTTGGCCACGGTTTGGACGGAAGCCCGGATAAGCTCCGTGGTCTGCTTGGCGGCCTCCGCCGATTTTGCAGCAAGGTTGCGGACCTCATCGGCCACCACCGCAAAACCCTTGCCGGCGTTCCCCGCCCGCGCCGCCTCAATGGTGGCGTTCAGGGCAAGAATGTTGGTCTGGAAGGCAATATCCTCAATGACCTTGGTGATGTTGGTGATCTGGTTTGAAGCGGAGCCGATTTCCGACATGGCCGCAGTAAGCTGCCCCATGTGTTCATTGCTGGCCATCACACCAGCACCGGCCTGCTGGACATACTGCGTCGCAGTCATGACGTTTTGGGAATTCTCCATCGCCTGCTCGGCGATCTTGGTGACGGAAACGCTCAATTCTTCCACAGAGGAAGCCTGCTCCGAGGAGCCCGCGGCCAGCGCCTGGGCGCCGCTGGCTACCTGGGAGGAACCGGTGGATACCTGCTCGGCGGCGGTGTTGATGGTGGTCAGCGTGTGGTTAAGACCCGCTGCGGTGCCTTCGATAGCCTGCTTGATGGCGGCGAAGTCGCCGATGTAATCCAAGTCGATATTTACGCGCATGTCGCCTTGGGACATCTGGCCCAATTTTTCGGAAATATCATAGATATAGCTATGGAAAAGACTGATGGCTTTATTGAGGGAATCCGCCATCCTGCCCATTTCGTTCTGGCTCCTGACGCCGATTTGAACGCCCAGGTCGCCATGGGCAAGCTTTTGCGCGGCTTCGGTGATGGTGACGGTGGGTTTGACGGTGAGCCTGATGACGAACAGCGCAATAATCACAGATACCGCCAGCACAAGCCCGATCATCACGATCTGTATGATGGAATTGCTTTGGAGTGCTTGCGCCGAAGCGGCCGAACTTAAGACTGCCAATTCGTTGCACCGATTAGCAATCACGTTCAATTCGCTGATGATCGTCAGTACATTGGGCATAATAACTTTTTCATACATTCCGTAGGCTTGCGCTTTGTCTGTTTTGTTTAGGTCTATGATTTCACTTGCCTTGCTGTGGATCAGATTGTGCGGCGTTATAATATTGTTGATGGCGCCGGCAATCACCGAATCTTCTTTCAGATCGTCCTTCAGCGTGTTAAGCCATTTGCCGAACGAGCAGGCGGTAGGATCAAGGCTGCCTGTAAACTCCCCGCCCGCATTCAAATGATTGCCCAGGTCGTTTACCCATTTGACATGCGCAGAGGTTATACTGGATATTTGCTGGCTTTGCCCCACTTCGTGCGCGACATCGGCGGCGTGGGCACTATTTTGGATGCTTCCGCTGAGCAAAACGGCAACCGCTATGGCGTTGATCAGGAAAATGACCGCAAACAAAAGCAGCACCTGGGTTTTGATTGATTTTCCCACGTTATTAAGCATTGAATATTACTCCTTGCCTCCCGCTATTTGCCTGCCGTTGGCCCAGCTCAACGCGGTGATCTCGATTTTTATTTAAGCTGCAAACCTCCTGCGAGGTTCCTCGTTTGGAGGATATGATTCCGCTTCACCAGCTCTGGCGGCTGTTTCAATATTTTCCAAGGCCGGATGCGGCAGCCTTTGGCGCGACGGCCTTTTTAGGCGCATAGTTTTTAAACAGTGAGATGGATGGGCCGCCTTCCGGCTCGTATCCGGTTTCCAGCTTGAACTTGCCCACTTCCTCACGTAGCGTCGCCGCCTGGGCCGACATCTCCTCGCTGGTGGCGGAGTTTTCTTCCGCAGTCGCCGCGTTGGTCTGCACCACGGCGGAGACCTGGGTAAGCCCTTGCTTGATCTGCTCGATAGCCACCGCCTGCTCCGTAGACGCATCGTTGATCCTGTTGATGATATCGTTCACTTGGTTGGTCTTCTCTTCCACATTGCGCAGGATCTGCGCCGTACGTGTAGTGATCTGTGCGCCTTCCGCTACCGTGGCCGCGGAGCGCTGGATCAGTTCCGCCGTCTGTTTGGCCGCTTCCGCGGACTTGGCCGCCAGGTTGCGCACTTCGTCCGCCACCACTGCAAAGCCCTTGCCCGCATTCCCCGCCCGCGCCGCCTCGATGGTGGCGTTCAAGGCAAGGATGTTCGTCTGGAAGGCGATGTCCTCGATGACCTTGGTGATGTTGGTGATCTGGCTGGACGATGTACCTATGTTTGCCATGGCCTCGGTCAGCTGTTTCATGTGCTCGTCACCGTCTTTGACATTTAAGTTGGCTTGCTTAACGTACTGGGTGGCAGTCTTCACATTGTCGGAGTTGTCCGCTGCCTGCTCGGCGATCTTGGTGATGGCGACGCTCAGCTCTTCTACAGAAGAAGCCTGCTCCGAGGAGCCCGCGGCCAACGCTTGGGCGCCGCTGGCCACCTGGGAAGCCCCGGTGGACACCTGCTCGGCGGCGGTGTCAATGGTCTGCATGGTATGGTTCAGGGTAGAAACGGTGCTCTCGATGGTTTGCTTGAGGACTCCGAAATCGCCTGGGTAATCCAGATCCACATGGATCTGCAAATCGCCATGGGATATTTTAGAGAATTTCTCGATGATATCCCCAAGGATGGTGCTTTGCAGTTTATTGGTCTGTTGTATAAGCCTTGCCATTTGACCCATTTCATCGCGGCTCTCATACTTGATCTCAGATCCCATATTCCCCTTGGCTATCTCACTGTAAACGTCCACGATCTCCTTGACCGGGGTCAGGATGGACTGGCGGATGGCAAACACCACCACTATCGTTACGATGACGGCGAAAACGGCCACCGAGATGAGCAGGATCCAGATCATGTTCTGCAGGGCACTGGCCGCCACGCTGTCCTCCTGGGTTAATTGCGCAATATCATTATTAATATCAACGATGGTAGCAGCAGCCGCGTCAAACGCGGGGCTGTATTGGGTAAAGAACAACTCCTGGGCCTGAGCCCTGCTTTCATCCGTCGGAGTCGCCAGCAGGCTCACGATCTGGTTGCGGACCGTTCCGGCGTCGGTAAGCTGCTGCTTAAAGGCGGCCATTTTCCCAGCCACCTCATCGGCATCGTGATATTCCTCGAACTGAGCAATCAGCGTCTGTATGGCGGCCAGTTCTTTATCAGCCGCGGCCAGATTGGCCTGAGTGTCCTGAACGTTGTCGCTGGCGATCGCTTCCAGCAGGTCCCGCTGCAGAGCAACCAGGTCGCGCCGGATATTCCAGGTGTTGTTATTCTCAGGGATCATGCTGGTCATAAAGTCGCCCAGGGTTGTCCCCAAGTTGCTGACGCCGTAGAACGCGGTCCCAACCGCAGCCATCATCAATACGAGCACGATGCCAAAACTCACGATCAATTTCATGCTGATGGTCAAATTCTTCATAAGTTTTCCCCCTCATACCGAATGGTTCCTAAGCTACGCTTTTCTTTTTCACGACCGTTTTGATTATCATTATAGAGATTTGATAATTTTTCCGCATACCCCTTTTCGGGGTATTTTTGTATATTTCAGCAAAATATGTTCCTTTTCGGCAATTTTTCTACAGTCAGTCATCCGCAAAAAAAAAGACGGCGGAGGTTTTTCCTCCGCCATCTTGGCGCCACAAACCGAATCACTATTTCTTTGCTTTCTGTTGTTTGACCGCCGCGCCAATAAAATCCCGGAATAGGGGATGCGGGCGGTTGGGGCGGCTTTTCAATTCCGGATGGAACTGCACGCCCACGAACCAGGGATGATCCGGAAGCTCGACGATCTCCACAAGATTGCGCTCGGGGTTTCTCCCCGCGATGCGCATACCGGCGGCCTCAAAGCGCTCCAGGTATTCATTGTTGAACTCATACCGGTGACGGTGGCGCTCCCAGATTTCCGGAACA
>JAEWAH010000338.1 GCA_023391725.1 Bacillota bacterium
CATCATAGGGCTCATAGCGCACCACGTTGGGATCGGAAAGATAGGCGTACAGGTCGTTTCCGTCCTTTGGCTCAAACCGCCGAATCAAAAGGCGCTGCGTCGTGATCATCAAAAATTCCCCCTAAAAAATACCATCCGGTTTCAGGGTGATTATACCACAGCCGCCGCTTTTGCGCATGTTCCTCTGCGTCTTCGGAAAGAATGGCTTTGATACCAATCTTAAAGGAGCGATGCGCGTGAACCCGTTTACCTTGAAACCCATGAAGATTTCCGATGGCTTTATGGACTGGGACCAGATTTACCCCAAACCCTACGACAAGATGGAGATTAACCCCTATACCCGGGTCCGGGTCATTCTCATGAACGGCACGGAGTTTGAGAACGTGTGGTTCTCCCATCAGTTCTCCCGGCATGAGCCCAACAATGACTTGCGCCGCGAACTGGCTCTGGTTCGCCGCCAGAAGCAGCAGATGCAAAAGCGCATCGCCAATTTGAAGCCCCTCAACGAAAACGCGCTGGAGCACACCATCGGCTACGAACAGCTGGCGGTGGACCTGACCGCAATCCTTGCCCAGCACGAAAAAGACGCCACCGTCAAGTCCGCACTGGACTTTGCGCTTTTGGAGGACTTTGACCACCTGTACAGGTACGCGGATCTACTGGAGATGGAGCAGGGCGTTATGGCCGAAAAGCTGGTGGGCCATTATACCGAGATCATGCCCGGCCGGCCCACCATCTCGGAGCACCGCTTCCCCTTTGACGCGCTTTGCGCCCCGGTGGACTTTAAGACTGCCGATATCTTAACCAAGCTGCACATAGGCATCATCACCGCCGCCGAGCAGCAGACCATGAACTACTACATGAACACCGGCACGTTCTACACATCGGACATTGGCCGGCGGCTGTATCAGGAGATCGGGCTCATCGAGGAGCAGCACGTAACCCTGTACGGGGGCCTCATGGATGTAAAGTGCACCTGGCTTGAAAGCTGGTTGATGCACGAATATACCGACGCATTCCTGTACTGGTCCATGATGCAGGACGAGAGCGACGCCTGTGTAAAGAAGGTGTGGGAGCAGTTCTTCGACATGGCTGTCTCGCACCTGCACAAGGCCGCCCAGCAGCTGGCCCAGCGGGAGAACAAGCAGTGGCAGCAGGTGGTGGGCAACGGCGACTTCCCCATGCCCCTGGCCTTCAAATCCAACATCGACTATGTCCGCGGCGTCATGAGCATGGCCCACTTCTCCGCCGAGAAGGAGGTCTTTAAGCCCGTGAACATGCTGCCCCGGGACTATGAGTACTTCCAGTTCCAGAACGAGGTCAACCACGATGTGGCCGCCGTGCCCAGCCACCAGGTCATCGATATGTACATCCGCCAAAAAGGCGAGGACTACCGTTGGGAGACCGCGCCAAACCCCGTCGCCGACCTGCAGAACCGCAAGGCTGACAATACCCAGGTGGGGAGAAAAGTGCAATAAGGGAAAGAGTGGAAATGGCGGGGAGGGTTCCATCTATGAAAGGGATCCTCCCCGCCCCGGCTGGCGCAATCGTCGCGTAAGATGCCTCCGAAGGTCAGGGCTCCGAAGGTCCAGATCTCCGAAGGTCCAGGGCTCCGAAGGTCCAGGGCGACCAGAAATCCCTGGTGGCGCCCAAAGGCGCGAAACCCTTTCCAACATGCAGTATCAATCCTAGCGGATGGCCCCCGAAGGTTTCCAAAGGGCGACCGGAAAGCCCTGGTCGTGCCCGCAGGCGCGAAACCCTTCCCAATATGCAGCATCAATGCTAGCAGATGGCCCCCGAAGGTCCAGGGCGTTAGGATCATCCTGGTCGCGCCCGCAGGCGCGAAACCCTTCCCAACATGCAGTATCTGTCCTCTGGTCCCTGGAACCCCCTAACCGTCCATCTCATAGGATGCCTGGGGAGGGAGGAGTTTGAGAAGCCATTTGTTTACCGATACCCAGGACTTCGATGGCGAATACGCCTGCCCGCCGGAAATGATCTGCATATGCCTCCGGCTGGACAGGGCTTTTTATCTGGACTTGTGCCACCGGGCCGCGGCGGAGGGCATGACCACCGGCCAGTATATGCAACATACCATCAAGGCCTGGCAGGCCCTGGCCCAGAGCACAGGTCCGGAGGGCAGGCCCGCAGGAGCATATACCGGACAGGAACAATGAACATGAAAATAGGGGCTGGCTTGTTGAGCCAGCCCCTCAGCTTGTATATGCTGAAACCATGCGCAGCACGGCGGTGAACCAGCCGGGGTGCACACCGCCCGAGGAAATATCCTGCGCCGCTAACCTTACGGGAATAACCTCCCATACGTCACCGGCCCCACGATCCCATCCACCTTGATCCCCTCATCGTACTGGAATGCCACCACTGCCCGGCGGGTAAGCTTGCCGAAGATCCCGTCCGCTTTATCGTTAAGATAATTTAATAGGATGAGCCGGCTTTGCACAGTCTTCACATCATTGCCCTTGGAGCCCATTTTCAAATAGCGCGTAAATCCGCTGGGCAGATCGGGCTGCAGGGAACCTGCGCCGCTGTTCAGCTTCCTGCGTGTGGCGGGTCCTACGATGCCATCCTGCAAAAGCCCCACGTTCTTTTGATACTTTAAGACCGCGCTCAAGGTGAGATCCCCAAATACCCCGTCCACCGGGCCGGGATCATACCCCAGCGCCTTCAGCCTTCTTTGCAGCGTGCGTACGTCATCGCCCTGCATGCCCTTTTGAAGGCTGCGTACCGAACCGGAGCTGCCCGTGCCGGAGGAGGAGCCGCCGCCCAGGGAACTGACGGGGATGCTGTAGGTGGTCAGGTTCAAATGCCTCAGGGTGATAGGCCCGACGACGCCGTCCTGAGCGATGCCAAACTGCTTCTGCGCGGCAATTACCGCTCTGCGGGTGGCATCGCCAAAGCTGCCGCTGATTGACCCGGAATACAAGCCCAAGTCCTTGAGCACATGCTGCAAGGCTTTTACGGCCGCGCCTGTAGCCCCCTTGCGCAGCGTGGGGGTGGATATCTGCACCTCATCCGGTGCGCCGGCCGTATCCGTGCTGTTGATGGTAAAGGCAATGGAGGTATCGTCCGACCGGGATTTGCCCGAGTTGCGCAGTACGAACTTGTTGGCCCCCGGCAGGCAATCCACCTCAAAAGCGCCTGTATCCGCGGCAAGCTTTTGCGAAAGGGGCGCCAGCCAGGCACTCTTGTACTGGTGGTCCAGCACGTAGGTGAACCCCTCCCCGCCGGTAAAGGTGATGGTGACGTGGGAGGTGCTGGTGGACGCGGGATAGTCCGTCAGGGTAAGGTCGGGCAGGCTCGTACTTCTTTTGTTGGCCTCACTCAGGGACAGGCCGGGCAGCAGCAGGCAGATCATCAGGATGATCAAAAGGCGGCGCATGGGATGCTTCATAACTCTCTCCTCCACACTCCATTGGAATGTAACGCTTCAGGGATACCGTTGCTACACGGTATGCGCCTTTTAGCACAAGTAGAAGGCGGAGTGCGCTGACTCCATAAAGCGCATAGGTGCACCCCATGCGGGCCACCCAAGGGGGCTTTTGCCTAATCCTTCCCCTTTCCCCAAAATAGACTAAACTTTTTTCCCTTTTGAGCCAAATTGCGCAGACCCGTTTTCAGGACGTGTTGATAGGACCTCGTACCCCCGCTCAGAAATGCTAAAATACGAAAAGATTTGACAACAAACCCATACATGTAAATTCTTTTTCATAGAGGAACAGGCAAAGCATCCAGTCAGGCATATCCCTTCGTTTAAGGCATCTGCGGCAAAATGAAATTTTCTCAAATTGCATGCATACAATTGCGTGAAGAATTGGGAAAGGAGAGGGGATCATGCAGGAAACCCAAAGCCGCTGGCGCTCCAAACCAGCTTGGGCCGCGCTGCTGGGCCTGGCGGGCCTGGTCTTCACCCATTATGGCCTCTACGATGTCCTGGGCATCACAAGCGATACATGGCAGACCGTCACCAATGCGCTGCTGAGCGTTCTGGTGGCCTTCGGCGTGCTCAACAATCCCACAGACCCGCAAAACTTCTAGCGACCTGGACGCATGTGCGGCAGTCATTACGCCGCGTACAAAGCAATTATACCAAGGAGCGGCCCTAACGCGGGAGCCGCCCCTTCTTTGCGTGCACAGCTTCATAGCCAGCAGACGCCAACCAATTCCTCCCCTTCCTAACACGCTTTTGGGATGGACAAGGATTCATCCTAAGGAGTCTTTTGAAAACTTCGAAAGCACAAGATTGATCCCTGATTTTCAGGGAAAATCTGGACAGGCGGCGAAAAATGGCGTATGATGGTCATCATAGGACGAGCTGAGATAAAGGAGGCATCCCGGATGAGCGAGAACTGTGCCCACAAGCCGGACGTGAGCTTTGGGGAGTTCATCAGGCGGTATTTTAAAAAGGACGGCATCCTTGCGCAGACCTACCACTGCCGGCTGTGCGGCGGGGATATCCGTTTTGTCAAGAAGCCGGTTTACCGGGTGTGGGACGGGCTGATCTGGCTTGTGTTGCTGGCCTTTATGTTCCTGGCACGCCTTTTGCGCAATCAGGCGATCACCTGT
>JAEWAH010000045.1 GCA_023391725.1 Bacillota bacterium
CGGCAGAGCACTGCGCCCATAAGGTTAGCGCATCGGCCCACCCGCACATTTTCCCATAGGCAGGTTCGGGTAATGCGTGCCCCTTCCTCCACCACCGCTCCGGGGCCTATCACAGCCCCTTCCGAAAGAATGGCGCCCTGACGTATGTGAGCGCCTTCCCCGATATAGCATAGACCTTCTATTTTAACTCCTGGCTCCAGGGTGCATGTCCCTTCCAAAAACGCGTGGCCCGAGGGTTGGCCGTTGATAGGTAGATCCGCCTCCCCGCGCAAGAGAGCCAACTGCGCTGAGACATAAGCTCCCTGGTCACCGATATCGCACCAGTAACCATCCATGGGAAAGCCGTATACGGCCATCCCTTCCTTAACCATCCGGGGGAAGAGGTCCTTGCCAAAATCATAGGGCTTGTCCTCCGGGATAAGATCCAGTACCTCTTTTTCTAGGATGTAGATGCCTGTATTCACCTGATCGCTGAACACGCCGGACCAGTCCGGTTTTTCTACGAAGCGCTGTACCCGGCCCTCTGAATCCGTGATGACCACACCATAGCTTAAAGGCACGGGCACTGATTTTAGGACCAGGGTGGCCAACGCTTTTTTGGTTTTGTGAAAGGCAATGGCATCGGTCAAGTCGCAGTCCGTAAGCCCATCCCCGGAAAGCACCACAAAGGTGTCCGCTACCATGCCATGGGCTGTGCGCACGCTGCCGGCCGTGCCCAGGGGGTGGGCCTCTTCAAAGTAGCGCAGGCGCACACCGTATTTTTCTCCCTTGCCAAACATGTCCCGAATGGCCTGGGGCAGATACGCAACAGTGGCCGCAACGTCCGCAAGGCCATGGCGGTGAAGAAGCTTCAGCGAATATCCCATCACCGGCTCGTTAAGCACCGGGACCAGGGGCTTGGGTTTGTCAAGGGTCAGGGGCCGCAGCCGGACGCCCTCGCCGCCCGCCATAATGATTGCCTGCAACGCCATACGCAACGCTCCTTCTGAAACACATGGCAGTATTGTGCGCCAGCCTAAACCAAATTATGACGGACAAGAGTGCCTCACAGGGCATAAAACCACTTGTTCCCGGAGAAAGGTTCAGGTATAATGGACGGGCGGAACGGCTTGTGGAAAGAAGGTACTTTATGCAGCGGCAGATGGAGATCGGAAGCCGGGAGGTGGCCAGGGCGGCCATCCTTTTGAGCTTGTCACGCGGGCGGGAGGAAGAAACCGCCTTGCGGGGGCAGATGGCCGCAGACGGGCTTCAAACCGCGGCCGTGGACTATGGCGGAGAATTTGTGACCTCCGTGATGCGCATCGTGGAGCGGGCGGTAATAGCCGCCAGGCGCGAAGGCGTCATAGGCGAAACGCACCACGAGGAAGGCGCTGTGGCCGGGGCGGCCCGGGAGGCTATTGCCCAGGTGACCAACAAGGCTCTGGGATTTTCCGTGGGCGGCAAGATCGGCATCGCCCGTTGGGGCGAGCATGTGGCGGTAGCGGTGTTCTTCGGTGTAGGTCTGGTACACCTGAATGAGGTGTGCGTGGGGATGGGCCACCGTGCCATATAGACATATAGATACGGAAGTGGGGAATCTGAACCATGCCACTTAACATTGCCATCGACGGGCCCGTGGGCGCAGGGAAATCCTCCATCGCCGAGGATGTGGCTATGAGGCTTGGCATTTTGCACCTGGATACAGGGGCCATGTACCGGGCGGTGGGGTATGCGGCGCTTATGCGTCATATTTCTCCTGAGGATGAAAAAGCGCTGGAAGTACTGTGCTCGCAGGTTTGCATCAGCGTGCGCTATCTGGATGGAAAGCAGCAGACCTTGGTTGATGGGGAAGATGTGAGTGGCAAGATCCGCACGCCCGAGGCGGGCATGGCGGCCTCGGCCGTCTCGCGTTTTCCCGCGGTGCGCCGCCATATGGTGGCTTTGCAGCGGGAGTTAGCCAAGGAAACGCCCATGGTGGTGGATGGCCGGGATATCGGCACCAATGTGCTGCCAGATGCCGGCGTCAAGATCTTTCTGACCGCGACGCCGCAGGAGCGGGCGCGCCGCCGCCATCTGGAGCTTATGCGGGCCGGGGCCAAGGATACGTATGAGCAGGTGCTTGCGGACCTCATTCAGAGGGATAAGCAGGATACCAGCCGCCCGCTGGATCCCTTGCGGCCGGCCGAGGACGCCGTGATCCTGGACAGCACGGACCTTGACATGGACAAGGTGGCGGAGCGTATTTTAATGATCGTGGAGGAACGTTATGGGCAGGCCGCAAGATAGTAGAGGCCAAGGACATAAAAAGCGCAGGACTTTTCTCTATAGCTTGGCGAAAGTACTGGCCTGGATCCTGTTCCATACGGTTTATCCCGTCAAAGTGCACGGCAGGGAGCATTTAAACCTTCAGGGACCGTGTATCCTGATCGCCAATCATCTAAGCGGGCTTGACCCTGTATGCGTTGCCCACGCGGCAAAAGGCGACGAAATCACTTTCCTGGCCAAGAAAGAATTGATGAAGAGCAGCTTTAGCGACTGGCTTTTGCGGGGTCTGCATGCCATCCCGGTAGACCGCCATAATTCCGATATGTCCGCCATGCGAGCCTGCATGCAGGTATTAAAAGACGGCCGGGTGCTCGGCATCTTTCCAGAAGGCACCCGCTATAAAAAAGGCAACATGGAGGAGCTGGAAGGTGGCGTGGCCATCATGGCTCTGCGCAGCCAGGTGCCGGTGATTCCGACCTACATCCATGGCAAGCTTCGTCCCTTTCGCCTGGTGAATGTATACGCAAAGCCGCCTATGGAGCTGAATGACCTTCGTGAAATGGGCGTAGGCAAAGAAGCCAGTGATTTGCTCCTTTCACGGATCGCCGACCTTTACAAGGAATTTGCCAGAAAAGCGGAGGAACGACGGTAAATTCCACTCTGAAAAAAATTTTACACTTTTGCAGGAAATAAGCGGGATAAAGCGAACTTGATAATATTAGTGTTTTTTTCTGGAAGGGGAAGCTATGCCGCTTGAAATCACGGAACATGCAGGGTTCTGCATGGGTGTACAAAGGGCGGTGGATGCGGCTCTTCACGCGGCGGAGGAAGACGGTCCCCTATGCACGCTGGGGGAGCTGACGCACAATCCGCAGGTGGTGGAACTGCTCAAGGCCAAGGGGGTTCCCTCGGTAGACGATTTAAAGGATATCAAGGGCCGGAAAGTCATTGTCCGCAGCCATGGCGTCTCCCAGGAAACGCTTGACCTGCTTCGCAGCCAAGGGATCACCTACATGGATTGCACGTGTCCCTTTGTGGACAGGATGCATCGGATCGTGAAGGAATTTTCCTCCGATGGAAGGCCCGTAGTGCTGGTAGGGCAGCGGGATCATCCCGAGGTCCAGGGCACCGCGGGGTGGTGTCAGGGGCCGGTATACATCCTTCGGGAGGAAGAAGAAATTGGGGCTCTCCCGCCCCTTGAGGAAGCGCTAGCAGTCGTCCAGACCACTTTCCCGCCAGATAAGTGGGAGCGCATGGCAGACCTTTTGAAAAAGCGTATTCCCGGCCTCACAGTGAAGGATACCATCTGCCCCGAGACCCGCAAGCGCCAGGAGGAGGCCAAAGACCTGGCTTCCCGGGCCGATGCCATGATCGTGGTGGGAGGTCTTTCCAGCGCCAACACAAGAAAGCTCCTGGAAACCTGCCAGAAACTATGTAAAAGGACCATCCTGGTAGAGCGCGCGGCGGACATCCCGCCGGGCTTTGCAGATATCCATGCAGACCTTATCGGAATAACCGCTGGCGCATCTACGCCGGATTGGTCACTTAAGGAGGTTGTCACACGCATGATCGACAGAGAACAACAGGATCAGATGCTGCCCGCGGAGGAAGAGTCCAAGAACAATTTCATGGCTGATGTGGAGGCAACTCTGGTCAAAATCAAACCCGGGCAAACCGTTACCGGCACCGTCGTCCAGATCACCGATGATGAGGTCTGTGTCAACATCGGCTACAAATCCGATGGCCTGATCAAGCGGTCCGATGTCACATCGGAAGATCTTGAGCTGGGCCAGGAGATCGAAGTGGAAGTGGTCAAGGTCAACGACGGCGAAGGGAACGTGGTGCTTTCCCAGCGCAACATCGTCAACCGCAAGGCTTGGGATGCGCTGATGGTAAAGTATGAGGCGGGCGAGTATGTCGAAGGCGTTGGCAAGGAGGCTGTCAAAGGCGGCCTGATCGCCGAAGTGGACGGCATCCGCACCTTCGTGCCGGCTTCCCAGCTCTCACAGCGGTATGTGGAGAAGATCTCCGAGTTTGTGGGCAAGCCCATCAAGCTCAAGATCATCGAAGTGGACAAGCAAAAGAAGCGCATCGTGGCCAGCCGCAAGGCCTACCTGACGGAAGAGAGCGCCTCAAAGAAGAAGGATGCCTGGGATAAGCTTACCGAAGGCGAAGTCGTAACCGGCATCGTCCGCAGGCTTACAGATTTCGGCGCCTTTGTGGATGTGGGGGGCGTAGATGGCCTGATCCATGTGACCGACCTGAGCTGGGGCCGCATCAAGCACCCCTCTGAAGTCGTTACCCCTAACCAAGAGGTACAGGTAAAGATCCTGTCCCTGGACCGTGAGCGGGAGCGCATCCAGCTGGGTTACAAGCAGCTGGCCCCCAAACCTTGGGACGTGGCGGAAGAAAAGTACGCCGTGGGTTCCGTGGTGGAAGGCAAAGTTGTGCGCATCACTACCTTTGGCGCGTTTGTGGAGCTGGAGCCCGGCCTGGACGGCCTGGTACACATCTCCCAGTGCGCTCTGACCCGCGTCCAGAAAGTGGAGGATGCGGTGAAGGTTGGCCAAACCGTCCGCGTGAAGGTTTTGAAGGTAGAACCCGCCGAGAAGCGCATCAGCCTGAGCATCCGCGAAGTGCTGGAGGATGAGGCGTTCAACTACAGCCAGGAGATCCCTGGCGAAGGAGAGTTCGAGGCTGGCAAGGCCGAGACTGCTCAGGAGGAAGCCCCCGCTGCGGAAGAAACCTCTGAACCGAAAAAGGCTCCCCGCAAGAAGGCCCCTGCCAAGGAAGATGCTCCTGCGCAGGAGACCGAGGCTCCCGAGGCGGAATAAACCTTAAACAATAAATGCTGTACCCAGAGCTGGCGGGATGACCGCCGCTTGCGGGTACAGCTTTTTTTCAAAGATCCGGAGGGAATACATGCGCCGCTGCGTGATTATTCCGGCTTGGGCGCCGGATGGCATACGGGAAATCATGGGATTTAACGGGGAGGATCTCATCATCTGCGCCGATGGCGGGTATGCATTGGCACAACGCGAAAACATCCAACCTCATGTGCTGGTGGGGGATTTTGACTCCCTGGGTGAGGTCCCGAAAGAACTCCCACCCGGGTGCCGGGTAATCCGGGTACCCCGGGAAAAGAATGAGACCGACGCTTTTTTGTGCCTGCAATGCGGTATGAAAGCAGGCTGCCGTTTTTTTGTGATGGCCGGGGGAATTGGCGGCAGGCTGGACCATACCGTAGCGCATCTTCAAATACTGGCCTATGCTTCTGAGCATGGCCTTCAAATGTGGATGATGGACCGAGACAATCGGGTGACCATGATGGAGCCGGGGGAGGTGCGCATCCCCCGGGCGGAGGGGTTTAAGCTCTCGGTGCTGTCCCATTCGGACCGCTGCCTGGGCGTGACTTTAGAAAACGTGAAATACCCCCTTTCTGACGCGGAGCTGACGAATGCTTTCCCGCTGGGGATCAGCAACGAATTTGAGGGGGAAGAGGCGGTGATCCGCCTGAAAGAAGGCAGGCTTTTGCTCCTGCTCAGCCGGGACAGGGCTGCAAAGACGTAAAAGCGAACGTTTCTTAAAAGCATGGCCGGTAAGATCGGGAAAATTCTTGCAAATCGGCAAATTTTTTGTTACAATTACGATTGATTTATTTTTATTGTATATTAGTGGCAAGGGGCAAAGGAGCATCCGGCATGAATATCGGATCTATGATCCTGGAGGGCAAGGGTAAACGGGTCTACGAAACAGACGAACCGCGCCTGCTGGCTGTGTACTTCAAGGATGAAGCCATGGCTTTTCATGGCCTAAAAAGAGGACGCATCGTGGGTAAGGGCGAGATCAACAACGAGATTTGCGGCCACTTATTCACCCTCCTTTCCGAGCAGGGTATCCCTAATCATTTTGTAAGAAAGCTTGACGAGCAGCGATCGCTGGTCAAAAGGGTAGAGATCATCAAGGTCGCTATAAAGGTGCGCAATATCGTGGCCGGCAGCCTGGCCAGGCGCATCGGTTATCCGGAGGGGGCGCGCCTTTCCAGCACCATCCTGGAATGTACCTTAAAGGATGAGGAGTTGGATTACCCCCTTATCAACGAGACGCACATCCGGGCCATGGGCCTTTGCACGAAGCCGGAACTTGACACAATGTATGCGATGGCCCTGAAGATTAACGATATCCTTACCGCCTACCTCAAAGACATTAATATCGAACTTATCGACTTCAAATTGGAGTTTGGCCGCTTAGGCGGTCAGGTCATCCTGGCGGACGAGATTTCCCCCGATACCTGTCGGTTTTGGGATGCAAGGACACATGAGCCCCTGGATATCGACCGCTTCCGCCGTGATCTTGGGAATGTTGAACAGGGATATCAGGAAGTACTCAATCGCCTGATGGGCGCAGGTTGAGCCTTAGAAATTGTAAAAAAAACAGACTTCGGCTGGCAGGCGGTGCTTTTTGATTGCCGCCGCTTTTTTTCTGTGTTATGCTTGAATGGTTCCCAGATATTGTGAAATAGAGGCCAAATCATGAAGCGGTTCCTTTGCGTTTTGCTTTTGTTGCTGCTCCTTTTCCCGGCCACTGGGACACTGGCGGAGGAAGGAGTATTTCCTGTTCTTAACGAAGCGGGCTTTTTGGGTACGGGAGAATTTGTCTTTCAAAATAAGACGGGTGGCGTATGGCGCTATGCCTCCCCGACGCTTAAGGTGGAGATCGTTAGGCTGTATAATAAAGAGCAAAACCTGACCTGGTATGAGGCGGAAATATGGAGCCGGGACGGTGAAGTGTTCCGCTGCGTCCCCAACGATCCAGAGGATCGCGTCCGCAGTACCGATTGGCCGGCGGCCATCGCGCGCAAGAATGGCACGGTGTTTGGGATCAACAGTGATTTTGCCCACCTGCGGCTGCAAAACCGCAGCCGGTCCGGCGTGCTCATTCGTGATAAAGTAGTCCTTGGGGAAAAGACATTTGCCCACAACAAAGGAACTTTCCCCAACCTGGATACCATGGCATTGTATGCTGACGGGCGCATGGAGGTCTACCCTTCCGACGCCTACACGGCTAAGGATTACCTTGGCATGGGCGCTTTGGATGTGCTGGCTTTTGGCCCCTACCTGATTAAGGATGGGCAGCTGAATGAGGCGGCGTTGAAAAAGTACGGGAGGAGCATGGCGCCCCGCACGGCGATAGGCATGGTGGAGCCGGGCCATTATTTTGCCATGATGCTGGAGGGCCGCCACAGCAAGAGCCGGGGTGCAGGCATCTCCTTCCTGGCGGAAAAGCTTTTGGAAAAAGGCTGCAAGACCGGGTTCAACCTGGATGGCGGGCAGACTGCCACCATGGTGTTCATGGGGGAGCAGATCATCCGTGTGGGAAAGACG
>JAEWAH010000113.1 GCA_023391725.1 Bacillota bacterium
CCTTCGTACCCCTCCGTGCAGGCGGGGATCTCCTGGGGCGGGAGCATGGCGTTAAATTCCATGGCATACAGGATGGCGTTGCGCATCTTGTTCTTGGACCGGCCGGGATGGATGCTGGCCCCGTGAATGGCAATCTTCGCGGAGGCGGCGTTGAAGTTTTCATACTCCAATTCCCCCAGCGCGCCCCCATCCACTGTGTAGGCGTAGGCCGCGCCGAAGCCCGGCACATCGAACAGGTCAGCGCCCCGGCCGATCTCCTCATCCGGGGTAAAGGCGATGCAAACCTTGCCGTGATCCGGCGCGTCCTTTTGCAAAAGCCGCTCACAAAGCGTGAGGATCTCGGCAACGCCCGCCTTGTCGTCCGCGCCCAGGAGGGTGTTCCCGTCGGTAACGATCAGGTCCTGGCCGACAAGGTCGTCAAGGAAGCCGAACTCCGCCACGGAAATAGCCGACTGGTCATTCAGACGGATATCCTTGCCGTCATATTCCCGGATGATCCGGGGCTTTACGGGGCCGCCAGGCACAGCGCTGGAAGTGTCCATGTGGGCAATGAAGCCAATGGCGGGCTGCTTTGTGTTTCCCTTGGCGGGAATATACCCATATACATAGCCATGCTCATCCATACGGCTGTCCGCAATACCCAGCGCCTTCATTTCATCCACCAGCATCTGCCCCAGCACCTTTTGGTTGGGGGTGGAAGGGCAGCTTTTTGATTCCTCCGCGCTGTTGGTGTCGATGGCCACATACTTCAAAAACCGTTCGTAAGCCCGCATACTTCAACACTCCTTCTATTGTAATAGTGGGATCACTTCAAACAAAGTAGGCACACAATGGTCCACAAAGGGGGTAAGCTCCGGCGCAAACGGTATCAGGTCCGGCACCATCACGCTCATCATGCCCGCCGCCCGCACTGCACGGACGCCGTTCACTGAATCCTCCACACCCATGCATACTTCGGGGGATACACCCAGCGCATCCGCCGCTTTCAGGTAGATGTCCGGGGCGGGCTTGCTCCGCTTTAATGTGTCGCCCGCGATAACTGCCTCAAAGGAATCCTGAAGTCCGGATAGGCGAAGGTACAAATCGACTATCTCCCGGTTGTTGGAGGTGGCCAGGGCGGCGGGGATGCCTTTGCATTTCAGCTCTTCCAAAAGCGCCGTAACGCCAGGCTTCATGGGCATGCCATTTTCGTTCAAATACGCGTCCATCAGCTCCGTCCAGCGATTAATCAGCCGGTCATAGGGGAAGTCCTCCCCCAGCGACTCCAGCATGATCTTCTTCCCTGCGGCCATGGTGACGCCGATGGTTTTCATAATAGGCTCTTTGGCGCTTAAGTATCCCATTTCCCCACAGACCTTCAGCTGGATGGAAAGCCCCAGCCGCTCGGTATCGAAGAGCACGCCGTCCATATCAAAGACCACAGCCTTGATCAAATGGCCACGCTCCCCTCCATCGCCTTTATGGCGCAGGCGATGCCGTCCGCCGCCGCGCTCATGATCCCCCCCGCATACCCCGCGCCTTCCCCGGCAGGAAAGATGCCCCGGATTTCGGATTGATGATCTTCGCCCCGAATGATGCGCACCGGGGAGGAAGAACGGGTCTCGACCCCGGTGAGCAGCGCGTCCGGGTGGGCAAAACCATGAAGCTGCCTGTCCATCTGCAAAATGCCAATGCGCAGGTCTTCTATGATATAAGGGGGCAGGCAGGCGGCAAGGTCCGCGGGGGTCACCCCGGGGCGGTAAGTAGGTTTCACTTCGCCCGTATGAGCGGAAGGTTTGTTTTTCAGAAAATCCTCCACCCGCTGGACCGGGGCAAAAAAGTTCCCGCCGCCAGCCTTGAAGGCGGCCTGCTCCAGCACGCGCTGGTACGTAAGGCCCGCCAAGGGATGATCGTCCCCAAAGTCCAAGGGCGTCACGCCTACCAGCAGCGCGGAATTGGCGTTCTCCCCGGCCCTTGCGTGATAGCTCATGCCGTTGACGCATACGCCCCCCTGCTGGCTGGCGGCGGGGATCACCTCGCCCCCCGGGCACATGCAGAAGGTGTACACACCACGTCCGTCCTGGGTGCGGACGCTGAGCTTGTAATCCGCGGCGCCCAGCGCGGGATGGCTCGCAAACTGCCCGTACTGGCTTCTGTTAATAAGGCTTTGTGGATGTTCGACGCGGACGCCCACGGAAAAAGGTTTCTGCGCCATGGGCAGCCCGGCTTCATACAGCATGCGGCAGGTATCCCGGGCGCTGTGGCCGATGGCCAGGATCAGTGTGCCTGTTGCCATCTGCGTTTCCCGGCCTTGATTCAGTATCGTAACGCCCCGTAGTTCGCCCTTCTCAATCAAAAGCCCGGCGAGCCGGGTCTCAAACAGCGTTTCACCGCCTAAGGCGCGTATCTCTTCCCGCAGATTCATCACCACGCCGCGCAAAAGGTCCGTGCCGATGTGGGCCTTTTGAAGATACAGAATCTCCTCCGGAGCGCCGCACTGCACCAACGTTTTCAAAACTTCCCGGCACAGGGGATTTTTGATGCCGGTGGTGAGCTTGCCATCTGAAAAAGCCCCGGCGCCGCCCTCGCCAAAAAGCACATTGCTTTCCTCATCGAGTATGCCTTGGGTCAGAAGGGTATCGATGTCCTTGGCCCGCTCTGTAACCATCTTCCCCCGTTCGATAAGGATCGGCGCGGCCCCAGCCCTGGCCAGCGTCAGCGCAGCGAATAGCCCCGCCGGTCCGGCCCCCACCACCACAGGGCGGCGGGCAAAGGACGCTGTGGGCAACGCGGCCTCCTTGGGCTCCTCCTTCACCTTCTCCGCCGTCCCAAAGCGCAGGCGGCCTAATACCGACTCTTCCTGGGCTACATCCACATCCAAGCCGTACACAAAATGCACATCGCCCTTGTCCCTGGCGTCCACGCTCTTTTTCGTGATCTTCAGGGAAAGGATCTCCTCGCCCCGAACGCCCAGCTTCTTCTGGACGGCAAAGCGCAGTTCCCTTTCCTTAGCATCCAGGGGAAGGGGCAGATTCGCAAGGCGCAGCATGGATTTCCTCCTTTTGGGACTTGCCCTATTGTACCACGAAGTACTGGGAAAGAAAACGGTGGTTTTGCTAGAAAAATGGGGAGGAACCTTGCAAAAGGCCCCTCCCCAACGCTTAAATTGCTTGGCACTTGACTCTCTTTATTTCCCCAGTTTCTCCACGATATCCTGAAGCCATCCCTTCTCGTGCAGCCTGAAGATCGTTTCGCCGAACATGGAGTTCGCCCAGGCGAACCAGGAACGGGTAAATTTATTCGGGTCGCCGGGGTCGAAGCTTTCGTGCATGAAACCTGTCCCCGCATGGGTATTAAGCAGCATCTTCACAAGCTCCGAGGCCTCCGTGGTGTCCAATGATGTCATGGCCTGCACGCACAGGGAAATGGGCCAGATATAGCCTTCCGGGGTATGGGGGCTACCCACGCCGGCGGCAGTTGCTCCCTTGCGATAATAAGGGTTATCGGGGCTCAGTACAAAGGCCCTGGTGCGCAGATAGGTGGGATCGTCCGGCGGACAGACCCCCAAATATGGCAACGCCAGCAGGCTGGGCACATTGGCGTCGTCCATCAAAAGATGATGGCCCAGACCGTCGGCTTCGTAGGCATAGATATCGCCGTACACGGGATGGTTGACGTGCCCATGATCGCGTATCCCTTGCCCAATCTCGTCTATTAATGCCGCAGTTTTCTTTTGCAGCGCCGGATCGTGAAGCATCCCCGCGAACGCCCCTATGTACTCCAGCGCTTTTACCGCCATCAGGTTGGCGGGGATCAGGTAGCCGTATTGGCATGCATCGTCACTGGGGCGGAACCCTGACCAGGTCATGCCGGTGTACGTCGTTTCTGTGCCCCGGCCGTTCCTGGGGAGCGTATCGCTGGGGGGGCAGTTGTCCCGCTCAAACGTATAGGGACTGCTCTTTTCATGATTCTGCTCCACGGTAAAGGTATCAACGATCACGTTCAGTGCCCGGTGAAAGCCCTCATCCATCCAGGAGCCGGCTCCCGTTTCCTCGTAATACCGCCACGAAAGCAGCACGGGATTGCAAAGGGAATCCACCTCATATTTGCGCTCCCACACCCAACGGGAAGGCAGGGGCCTGTCCTTGTGCCCTAGGCGCTTTGCATCGGATTTGTTGAAAGCGTTGGCGTATGGATCCAGCAGGATGTATTTCATCTGCCGGGCGATGAGCCCTTCTATGAGCTTTGCCAGCGCTTTGTCTTCCCCCGCAAAGCGCACGTAATGCATCACCTGGGCGGTGGAATCCCTCAGCCACATGGCGGGAATGTCGCCGGTGATTACGAACGTCTGACCGCCGGGAAGGGTTTGGGTGGTGGTTTTCAGCGTATTCAGGAAGCAGTTTTCAAACATTTCGGGCAGCCCGGGGATGGGAGACAGCTGTTCCTTCACCGAATCCAGCCGCTTGGCAACGGAGGTTGTGATCTTTTCCATGGTGCTCATAAATAGTAACTCCTCGGTTTATTCGTTTTCCAGCAGCGGGCAGGGGGATATCTTCCCATACTCCAGCCGGAAGGTCCTTATTTCAAAAGGCTTAAACTCCAAGGCTTCATCGATGGAAAGGGCAGGGATGGACACCCGCGTCTCGGCAGCCTTTCCCAGGCTCTCGTACAGCCGTAATATATATCCTTGCCCGTCCTCTGCCTGCTTCAGCGCCGAGACCGTCACCGTGGGAGCACTCAATGTCATAAAGGGAGGACACTTCTCCCCACGGCCCGGCGGGTTGTACATCCATGCGCAGGGCGTCTCGTTGAACGCCTGGGCCTTGCGGGAAAGACTATCCTGTGTTTCTTCCAGGCTTCCCGCTGTGACGAGGAACCTATACAGCCGCTCTCCCTGCTCCATGCGCACGGTATGGCGCACTTCATGCAGCGTCTTTTCAAAATGCCCGTCCGCCGCGGAATAACCAGCCGAGCGCAAAAGCGTAAGCCCGATGCGGCCACTTTCGCAGGAAGAACCGTGGATCCCGTTATTGATGACCGCCAGCTGACGCACATCGTCATAAACGCCACACCACTTCTGGGATACCACCTCTTCGCCCTGTTTCAGCTTCTCCCAGGCGAAGGAAATCTGGCCGCGATACATGCTGTTTTCCAAAGCGGTGGGTACTTCCAGCTTCAGGTACGTGTCCTTCTCATTCCAGTAGACGCCCGTCTCCACCTCATAGTCCGTCCCCTCTTTGGGCAGCAGGTAACGCTGGTACGCAAAGGAATGGTGCAAAGAGAACAGCGCTTCCACTACCGTGCGCACCGGCCCATCCTCAATGACCCTGACGGATGGGACCACCTGGTCGTAAAGCCCGGAGAAGGCGCTGCCCTCGTGGGGTGTCATCAGGGCAAACCGCCGTTTGGCATGGCTTTCCCCCGTCCCCAGCCCCCAGGAATTGTACGTGTCGTTATAGGCACAAAGTTCAAAGGCGCCGGGCTTTAAATATTCCTTGCCATGCACCTGATAGCTGTCCACCAGCCCCGTGGCGGTGCTTATGCTCACACGCATGGAGCCGTTATCGAATACAAATTCCGGCTTGTGGGCGATGGGCGCAAACGTGGGCCGCTTTTCAATGGGCGCAAAGCGGATCACGAAGCGGTTCATGGAAAAAGCCGCAAGCTCCGCCCGCACTGTGACCTTTTTGCGCCAGTCGATGCAGAAATGGCTGCTTTCCATCTCGCTTTGGGTGGGCACGGGCTCTCCGTTCAGGTAGGCCTGGGGAACATAGAACGTGGGATCCCAGTTTTGCTTGGGCAGGCTGCATTCAAAAGAAAATACGTCCTTGATGGAAAAGGGGTGGGGGTTGTACACAAGCACCACCGTTCCCCCGTCCTCAACGCTTTCCTCACCTTCCGCCAGGCTCGTGAAGGCTTTCATCTTCTCCCGGGCCAGGATGTGCAGGCCGTGATCCAGCGTTTGCAGCGTATCTTCCTCTACCGGCTGGCTGCCGGAGCCGGGCAGGGCGTCGTGGAACTCGCTGAACAGCAGGTCACGCATCGCCTCATGAATAGCTTCGCCGGGATAGATCATGCCCTTTTGCAGCGCTGCGGCGGTGCACATGCGCTCGGTGGCGTACAGCTCGTTTTCCAGCAGCCGGTGTTTTTGCTTGACCCGTATCTGGGAAGTATAGCACCCCTGGGCCACGGGGTTGAGGCCCTCGCTAACCACGGGCAGCGGCAGATTTTTTGCAAGCAGCTCCTTAAAATAAGCCTCTGGCGTGGAATGCCTGATATCATACGGCTTACCCTTATCCCCGATCAGTCCCGCCAGATCCTTCACGTCCTGGCGGGAGGGCCCGCCGCCGTGATCGCCCACGCCCCACAGGAACAATGTCACGGGCTCCTTTGCCTTATCCTCTAAAAAGGCCTCCAGCTCCTGCGCGGCGTGCCCATACACTGAATTATAGTTTTCATCGGAGCGGTGCACGGTAACGGAGCTTCCGTTGTATCCCTGCCAGACAAAATCTTGGCTTTCAAAAGGATAGTGATTTTTGCCCGGACGGCAAACGACATAATATTCATAACCGGCCTGGTTCAAAATCTGTACCAGACCGCGGGAATGCCCGAAGGAATCAAAGTTGACGGCGGCATTGGGGCGCACCCCGAACTCCCTGTCAAAAAAGGCGCGGCCCAGCAGGATATTGCGCACGATGGATTCGCCGCTGGGCATATTGCAATCCGGCTGCAAATACCACCCGCCCATGATGTGCCAGGAACCTTCCCTGACCTGCGCCTTAATCGTGTCAAACAGTGCCGGATCATGGGTCTTCACCCAATCGTACAAAAGGGCCTCATTGTGGCAGAAAACAAAGCCGGGGTTTTCTTTGATGACCTCCCCTGCGGTCCGGAAGGTGGAAAGGGCCTCGGCGCAGCCTTCCTGCCAGCGCCACAGCCATACGGGATCCAGATGGGCATTGCACACCAGATGGACAGTTTTCATTGACCGCACCGTCCTTTTCGTACACAGCGGGGAGGCCGAAACCTCCCCGCCGCGCTTTTTGTCTGCCATTAAGCATTCAACGTTCTTTTCAAAATACCTTCGCGGCCATCTCCAACAGCATGACGCCGCTTAGGTGCTGAGCCAGGTCCACTTTTTCACCGGGCAGGCTTTCCCAGTCGCCCCCGATGAGGCCGGAATCGGACATGCCTTTTTCCAATACCGCCAGGGCGTTGCTTGCCAACATTTCTTTCAAGAAGGTTTCGTTTGGCGCTTCCTTGATCAGCTCCGCAAGATAGCGGAAGAAGATGCCCCTAAACAGCCCGCAGTCATCCGGGCCTTCGTACGGGATCACCCCACCGTTTGCGTCGCTGAAGCGGCGCTTGGAATCTTTGGCAATATTCAGGGCCAATTGAAGCTGCGCCGGATCACCCGTTATGCGGTAATACTCCACCGCCGCGCCGATCATGACCCCTTGGTTGTAGGTAAAGGCCCAGCCGTAGTCGATCTTCCCGTCGCCTTCCCTGTTCATACCGTCATAGACATAGAAGGTCTCAGGGTCCATTAAGTTATCGCGGTTCCATTCGAACATTTTCTTGCCCCAGGCAAGGTCGTCTTCATTCCCGAATCTCTCGTACAGGCGGAAAGCCAGGATGGCCGCGGGGGCGTTGGCGGGGGTATTCTTGTAATCGGTCTGATCCTTGCGCCAGGCCATGCCACCGCCCATTTGGTCGTTCCAGGCGGTCTTGATGTCACGCCAGAGGAAATCCACCCGTTTTTTGTACGACTCGTCTTTTGTCACATCCCAGAGCCGAAGCAGCGCCAGGGCCATCCATTCCATGTCGTCGTACCAGTTATTAAGCAGCGTGCCGCTGTTTTTGGCGATGGTCCCCTTCAGATCCTTTTCAATGAGGTCCATCAGGCTTTCATCCTGGGTCCGCAGGTATCCGTCCAGCAGCGTGTCCAGCACATGCGCCTGCCACCAGTAGGAAAAGCGTTCCGTTCGGTCATGTGGCAGGCGGTGCCGCATGATCACGTCCCCCGGGTCCCAAAACTTATCCCTCAGCGCTTCCTGCGCCAGATCCGCGGCCGCGGTAAGCGCCGTATGGTCCATATGAAGCCTCCGGTCAGTCAGAGTAGAAGATGCATCGGGGGCCGCCCGTCCCGCAGCTTGCGGGGCGGACGGCTCTTGGGATAAATCCAGTCAGTAGTCCAGCGCGGCCTCTTCCAGGGTGGTGTTGCCTTGGCGCTCGGCGGCGGCAAGGGCATCCTGCGCAGAGATCTCGCCGTTTAAGAACAGCTGCCACTGGGGCATCATGGCAAGGCCTTCCATGGTGGAATAGCCCAGGGTCTTGGGCCGGATATGGCCAAACTGGAAGGCATTGAACAATGCGCTCAGGTAAGGATCATCCTTGATGTAGGGATCGGCGGCCGCATCCACATTGGCGGGGAGGTAGCCGTTGATCTTGGTGAACAGCAGGCTGTTTTCGGCGCTGCAGGCCCACCACTCGATGAAGTCCATGGCCTCGCGGGGATGCGCGGCCAGCGCGGGAATGGCCAGGCCGAAGCCGCCCATGCCGCTGGCGGGGTCATTGCCAGGCGCGCCGGGGCAGGGGATGATGCCCAGGTTGATCCCGGCCTTCTTCACATTGCCCAGATCCCAGGGGCCGGAGACATACATGGCAGCCTTGCCGGCGACGAAGGCGTTCCCGTTGTAGGCTTCGTTAAAGCCAGTCTCGTACACCTTGTCCTGGTGAAGCATCTGATCCCAGAAGTTGAGCACTTTCAGGCCGGCCTCGCTGTTGAAGGCAACAGTGGGGGGATTCGTCTCGTCGTTGATGAGCTTGCCGCCCGCCTGCCACAGGTAGGCGCTGAACAGGCCCACATCGTTCATCACATAGCCGGACTGGATAAGGGCGCCGCTTGCGTCGCGCTTGGTGGCGGCAACGGCCGCCGCACGCAGGCCATCCCAGTCCTTGATCTGAGTATAATCGATCCCGGCTTCCTTGAGCAGGTCGATGTTACAGAAGAGCACCCGGGCATCCACCATGGTGGGCAGGCCGTAGAGCTTGCCGTCATAAGTGAGCTCATCCACCGTGGGGGCAAAGAACTTGGTAAGGTCTACCTTGTCGCTCGCGACATAGTCGTCAAGAGCCAGCAGCGCGCCCTTGGGGGCATAGGAGGAAGTGTTGAACCTGTCCCAGAGCACCACATCACAAGTCTCGCCGCCGGCGATGGCGGTGAGCAGCTTCTGTTCGGTGCCATCCACATACTGGTAGGTAATGTGCACCTTATCCTGGGAGGCGTTGTAGGCGTCCAGCATCTCCTGGAACTGCGCGATAGAATCGCCGCTCCAGCCGCCCCACATGGTCAGTTCGAGCTTTCCTTCCGCAGCCGCCATCATGGGGACCGTGGAAAGAAGCATGAGGACAGAAACGACGATGGCCAGAATCCGTTTCATTTTCATTTCCTCCTTTAAAATAGGGTTATGATTTACTGCCACTGAAGGCAATACCCTCGATGAAATACCTTTGGGCGAAAGCGAAGAGGATAAGTATGGGGACGGACGAGAACACCGTGCCCGCCATCATCGCCCCGTAGTTGGTAACATAGTTGTTTTTAAACAGCGACAGCCCGATCTGTATGGTGTGCTTGTCGGCGTCGTTGAGCACGATCAAAGGCCACATGAAACTGTTCCAGCCTGCCTGGAAAGTAAGGATACTCAAAGTCACCGCGGCCGGGGTGATCAGGGGGAAGTACACGTTCCAGAAGATGCGGAACTCCCCGCAGCCGTCGATGCGGGCGGCCTCCCCCAGGTCATCTGGCAGCGTGGCAAAAAACTGCCGCATAAAGAACACCGCGTAAGCCCCCGCCGCACCGGGGAGGATGATGGCCCAGAAGCTGTTGATGAATCCCTTGCCGCCCATCCCGAACAGGTCATTGCCCCCCACTAGCGGGAACTTGCGCAGCACTACGAACTGGGGCACCATGGTTACGATGCCGGGGATCATCATGGAAGAGAGCAGGATGGTGAACATGATGTTCTTGCCTCTGATATGGAGCTTGGAAAACCCGTAGCCAGCCAGGGCCCCGAGGAACACATTTGTTACGACGCCGCTCACCGCCAGGATCATGGAGTTTTTGAAGAACTTGAAAAACGGTACAGTATCCAGCACCTGCTTGTAGTTTTCCAGCGTGGCCCCAAACGGGATCAGGTTTAGTGGCCGGGCATAGATCTCGGGCATGGGTTTTAAGGATGTGGCGACCATCCACAAAAAGGGATAGATGGTGCATATGGCGATCAGGCAGGCCGAGATGTACCATACCCACGCCCTGAACTCTTTCCTTCCCCTGGGCTCTACCATCAAAAACCCTCCCCTCTTTATTCCTTTTCTCGGTTAATTCTCATATTGATCAGGCTGAATACAAAGATGATGGCGAACAGCACCAGAGAAAGCGCGGAGGCATACCCCATTTTCAGGTCCTTGAACCCCCGGTTGTAGATGTAGTACACCATGGTGATGGTGGCGTTGCCCGGCCCGCCGCTTGTAAGCAGGTAGGCCGCGTCGAACACCTGGAAAGTGCCGATGATGAGCATGGTGGACACAAAGAATGTCGTTTTGCGGATGGAGGGGACCGTGATGCTGATAAACCTCTGCCAGCGGCTGGCCCCGTCGATAACGGCGGCTTCGTAATACACATCAGGCACGCCCTTGAGCGCCGAAAGGAAAATCATCATATTCCCCGCGTACCCCGCCCACAGGCTCATAATCACAATGGCGACCATGGCCGTGCGCGTATCGTTGAGCCAGTAGGGCCCCGCGATCCCGAACAGCGACAGAAGGCCGTTTAAAAGGCCCATCTTGGGATTATAGATCCAGGACCACAGCGTGGCGTTGGCCACTGAAGAAGAAAGCACCGGCAGGTAGAACAGCGTGCGGTACAGCCCCACAAACTTTCGCTTGGCATTGATAAACAGCGCCACACATAAGGAAAGGATAAGTCCGGACGGCACATACATCAGCGTATAGGTAGCGGTATTGCGAAGGGAGATCCAGAAAAACTCGTCGCCCCATATGCGCTGGAAATTGCGCAGGCCGATCCACTTGGGCGCGTTGATGATATCGTAGCTGGTGAAGCTGAAATACACCGCCATGACCAGGGGAAGGGCCGTGAACAGGAAGAACAGAAGCACCGGCGGCGCAATGAACAGCCACCCGATCCTGTTTTGGGCAGCCAGGAATTTTGTTTTTTTCTTCATTCGCAGCCTCCTTTCCGGATTTGGGCATGCACTTAACAAGGGCCTTGCGCATACGGGCTGCGCGGGCCTTGATGTCTATACTGACAGCCGTTTCTATTTAAACGGCGGTATCTTTTTGCTTTGGTCCGACGCCTAAGACGGCCATGCTGTTGCCTTCTACCCACTCGCCGTCCAGCATGATACGGCGTTTCCCCGGGGCCTTCCCCGTCAGGATGCCGGCTATGACTTCCACCGCGCAGGAGCCAATAAGCTTTTGCGGCTGTTTGACATGGGTCAATTGGTGCAGCCCCAGGTAGCTGGAATCAAAATCGAAACTCACAATGGAAAGATCCTCGGGCACGCGCCTGCCTACGCGCCGGGCGGCATCCCAGGCCGCCTTGGAGGCGCTGTACTCCGTGCCGAACACCGCGGTGATCTCCGGATGCCTTTTGTAAAAGGCCGATATCACATCCACATACGCCTCATGGGTGGCAGGGTCGCCCCCGCACAGGCCCTTTAGCTTGGCTGAGTCGCTGATGCGGGTCAGCCACAGGTCCTTTCTCACGGCCAGGCGGCTGTCCACAAAAGCCTCCAGATACCCTTGCATCCGCTCCTTCAAAGAGGAGGACTGGTCGTCTTCCAATGCCAGCAGCGCGATATTCCGGTGCCCCGCAGCAATGAGCTTTGATACGGCCAGGCGGCCCAGCTTCACATTGTCGATGCCCACAAAGGGGACATCGATGCCGGCCAGGGACCTGTCGATCATGACGATGGGGAACTTCGAATACACAGCGTTTAGCAGCTCTTCATTGTACATTTCGCCATGGGCGGGCTGCACGATGACCCCAGATATCCCTGCGGCCATCAGGGAGGTGAGGATTTTGCACTCTGCCTTCTGGTCGTTGCCGGTGTTTTTAAGGATCAGGTGCATCCCTAGTTCCTCGGCCTTTTCCACCGCGCCATTGACGATGTCCAAGCCAAAGGAAGATCCGTATCCGCCCATCAGCAGGGCGATCACCGGGGCGGCTTCCATGCTGGTCTTGCGCACAAGGGGGATCTGGCAGTCTTTTTTCACAAAGGAACCACGGCCGGGTATGCGCACGATCAAGCCGCTTTCGGCCAGCTTGGTGAGCGCTTTTTTGCTGGTGATGCGGCTTACAAAATACTGTTTGGCCACCTCTTCCTCGGTGGGCAGCCGTTTGCCCTGGGCGTATACGCCGGAGGCAATATCTTCCGTCAGCTGGTCAACTATTTTTTGATACAGAGTGCTGCCGCGTTTCATCCGGCCCTCCATAGCGCTATATTGTTAACGAATGTCTTTGATGGCTTCATTTTAGCCATATGCCACAGAGCCGTCAACATAACAAACATACTTTACCAAGTATTTATACTAAACATACTTAAGTACACGAAAAATAAGCCTGGGGGCAGGCCATGCTTTCCTATATGCAGCCTGGATTTTGTTGATGCCTCATTCACCCAAGCCAGGCAACCATTACATGCAGACCTGCTAGCTGATGCTTCTCCTTGAGGCTAATGAAAGCGGAATCCGTCATTGCAAAAAGGGCTCCTTTTGTAAGGAGCTGTGGAGCGAAACGAGGCTGAGGATTGGTTGCTAAGAAATTCATAAGCCCTTCACAATCCTCATTCAGCCTGCAGGCTGACAGCTCCTTTTTAAAGGAGCCTTTCTATGGATTCATTCGGTCGCTTCTCCCTATGAATATCGCGGCCAAGTTCATTCTCGCGAATGCTCCCCAGGATGCCAAACAAACCCTTTCCTTTCCGCTTCCCTCTTTGTATAATGGACAAGAGGTGGATCATGTGAAATCGACCACAGTGCTGATCATCGGCGGCGGGGCCGCGGGGCTTGCGGCTGCCATCTGCGCGGCCCGGCAGGGCGCCCGCGTCACGGTCCTTGAAAAGATGGACCGGGTGGGCAAAAAAATATTGGCCACCGGGAATGGCCGCTGCAACCTTCTGAACGTCGGCCCCCTGCGCTACCATGACGGCGAGGCCTTTGCCCGGGCAGTGCTTTCCCATGCGGATGCGCGCCATGTATCCGCCTTCTTTGAAGGCCTGGGCCTATCCCTTCGGGAAGAGGAAGATGGCCGGGTCTATCCCGCCAGCGGCCAGGCCTCCTCCGTATTGGACGTATTGCGCCTTGGCTGCACCCGCCACGGGGTGGAAACCGTCTGCGGCGCGGCAGTCTCCCGCATCGAAAAAAGGCCGGAGGGCTGGGCTGTCTTTGCAAACGGCGCAGAATACACCTCGGACGCTCTTATCGTCACCGGCGGGGGCAAGGCTGCACCCAAGCTGGGCAGCGACGGCAGTGCCTACGCCTTGCTCACCTCCCAAGGTCACCGCCTGATCACGCCCCGGCCCGCCCTGACCCAGCTGAAGACCGAGACAGGGCCTATCCGCGGCCTGGCCGGGATCCGGGCCCCGGCCGAAGTATGGCTGACCCGCGAGGGGAAAGCCCTTGCCCGCGAGCGGGGCGAGATATTATTCACCGAATACGGCGTAAGCGGCGTGGCATCCATGCAGCTGGCCCGGGATGCCATGGGGGCCGTGCTGCACATCGATCTTCTCCCGGCCATCCATATCGAAACCTCCGATGTTCTGCCCGGCCTTCTTGCGCGGACGGAGCTTTTCTCCGGCTTCCCCCTGGAACAATACTTCGTCGGCTGGCTGCCCTCCCGGTTGGGCATGGCCATCCTAAAGCAAGCCAATATCGGCCCTCTCTCCCGCCTTTGCTCCACCCTGTCCCGGCAGGAAATTTCTACTCTCGCCACCCTTCTTTCCGATTTTCCCCTCGCCGTCACCGGCGTTCAGGGTTTTGATAACGCTCAGGTCACCGCCGGGGGCATCGATACCGCCGGCTTCGATCCGGCGACCCTTGCCTCCCGCCTCTCCCCCGGCCTTTACGCCGCCGGGGAAGTCCTTGACGTGGATGGCGACTGCGGCGGCTTCAACCTTCTGTTTGCCTGGGCCAGCGGCCTGCTGGCGGGAGAGAGCGCGGCCAGGGGCTCCGCCCCTGGACCCCGCTAAAGGGACGGGTCCCTTTAGAATCCCTATGCTGGGGGGATATATTCAGAAGCCATTGTGAGATCACAGCAATGTCATAAACAAGCGGGCCTCCGAAGGTTCAGGGCGTTAGGCTCGCCCTGGTCGCTCCCGCAGGCGCGAAACTTTAACTTACCAGGACCCGCTAAAGGGACAAGTCCCTTTAGAATCCCTATACTGGGAATATATTCAGAAGGCATTGTAAGAATCAAGGCAATGTCATAAACAAGCAGGTCTCCGAAGGTCCAGGGCGTTAGGATCGCCCTGGTCGCGCCTGCAGGCGCGAAATCAGTTTTGAAAAACAGCGCATGGCGTATACGGGGAAACCACGCGCTTTACATTCCTCCCAAAACCCTATACAATAAGATACGGATTTCACCCAAAGAGGTATCATCATGGGCAAAATCATCGCGGTAACCAACCAAAAGGGCGGCGTGGGCAAGACCACCACCACCATCAACTTGTCGGCCTGCCTGGCCGAGCTTGGCAAAAAGGTGCTGGCGGTGGATTTTGATCCCCAGGGCAACACCACCAGCGGCCTGGGCGTGAAGTCTGGCCCGAAAAGTATATATGAAGTACTCGTAGACAAGGTCCCCCCGGCGGAAGCCATTGCTTCCACACGCGTCAAAGGCCTGGATCTGATCCCCGCGGACATCCGCCTGGCCGGATCGGAAGTGGAACTGGTGAACCTTTCCAACCGGGAATACCGCCTCAAAACTGCCCTTGCCCAGGTGGCAGACCGCTATGACTTCCTGTTTATCGATTGCCCGCCCTCCCTGGGGCTACTCACCGTTAACGCGCTGGCTGCGGCCAGCCGCGTGCTTGTGCCCATCCAATGCGAGTATTACGCCCTGGAGGGCGTTACCTCCCTCATGAACACCATCAGCCGCGTGAACCGCACCATTAACCCGGTGCTGGATATAGAAGGCATCCTGCTTACCATGCTGGATGGGCGAACCAACCTGGGCCTGCAGGTGGTAGATCAGGTGAAGCGCCGCTTCAAAAACAAGGTCTATTCCGTTACCATCCCCCGGAGCGTTCGCCTGGGGGAGGCCCCCAGCCATGGCC
>JAEWAH010000122.1 GCA_023391725.1 Bacillota bacterium
TCTGAAGGCCGCCGCCTGCGCCAAGCATTTCGCGGTGCATTCCGGGCCGGAGGCGATCCGCCATGAGTTCGACGCTGTAGTTTCTCAAAAGGACCTGCGGGAAACCTACCTGCCCGCCTTCGAGGCACTGGTGAAAGAGGCCAGGGTGGAAGCCGTGATGGGCGCCTACAACCGCGTGAACGGCGAGCCCGCCTGCGGCTCCAAGACGCTCCTAAAAGACATCCTCCGGGATGAGTGGGGCTTTCAAGGCCACGTAGTCAGCGATTGTTGGGCCATAAGAGATTTCCATACCCACCACCATGTGACGGATACAGCGCCTGAAAGCGCCGCCCTGGCCATGAAGTATGGGTGCGACCTCAACTGCGGCAACACGTACCTGCACCTTCTGGAAGCCGTGCAGGAGGGGCTTGTCACCGAGGATCAAATTACCTTGGCCGCCACCAGGCTTATGGCGACAAGGCTTAGGCTCGGGCTGTTCGACAGCGATTGCGAGTACAACAAGATCACCTTTGAGGAAAACGACACCGACGAGCATGCCAAAAAGGCGCTGGACGCCGCGCGCAAGAGCATGGTGCTCTTAAAGAACGACGGCCTTTTGCCCTTGAACCTCAAAAAGCTTTCCACCGTGGCCGTAATCGGCCCCAACGCCGACAGCCAGACCTGTTTGGAGGGCAACTACAACGGCACTTCCTCCCGCCAGGTCACTTTCCTGGAAGGCATCCGTGCTGCCTGCCGCAACCATGCCCGGGTGCTTTACTCACAGGGCTGCCACCTGTACAAGGACCGCATGAGCAACTTGAGCCAGGCGGATGACCGGATTGCCGAAGCCGTGATCATGGCGGAGCAGGCGGATGTGGTGATCCTCTGCCTGGGGCTGGACGCCACCATCGAAGGCGAGGAAGGAGATACCGGGAACCAGTATTTCTCCGGAGATAAAGCCGACCTGGAACTGCCCCAGTCCCAAAGGAAGCTTCTGGACGCGGTCCTGGCCACCGGCAAGCCCGTTATCACCGTGGTTGCCGCTGGCAGCGCCCTGAATGTCTCCAAAGGCAACGCCATCCTGTACGCCTGGTATCCCGGGCAAGCCGGGGGTACGGCCCTTTGCGACATCCTCTTTGGCAAGGTCGCGCCTTCCGGCCGCCTGCCCCTCACTTTCTACCACAGCGTAGAGGAGCTGCCTGAGTTCACCGACTACCGCATGACCGGCCGCACCTACCGCTACTTTACCAAAAAGCCCCTGTACCCCTTCGGATACGGACTTTCCTACACCCGCTTTGAATACGCGGACGCCAAGATCAAAAAAAATGCCCTGCACGTGGCGGTGCACAACACGGGCAAATGTGACGCCGACGAAGTGGTGCAGGTATATATCCAGGCGGACGAGTCGGCTTACGCCACGCCCAACCCCAAGCTTTGCGCTTTTGCCCGGGTGCGCGTGAAGGCCGGGAAAACAAAAAAAGTCTCCCTTGCCTTGCCGGAGGAAGCCTTCACCGTCATCGACGATCAAGGCCATCGCGTATCCGGCGGCGTCAGCTACACTCTCTCCATTGGCGGCAGCCAAGGCGACGCGCGGAGCATAGAATTGACCGGGTCAAAGCCTCTCGTGCTGCACATTTCCCGCTGATAAACTTCGCGAGGAAAACGGATCATCTTTCCCCAAGCACATTAGCCGGCGGACTTGCTAGGGCAAGTTCGCTGGTTTTTTCCAGTCAACTCGAAAACGTATTTGCCGATTAAGGCGCTTTTTGCCCGGTTTTGCTTTCTCCTGCCGGCTGGCGTAGGCGTTTGCATAAAAATAAGGAATTTTCACGGGATCAAAAAGGAATATTTGGGGAGTTCCTTGCTAAATTTGCCCCAAATGCGGTATAATGCATATACATAAACCGTTCTATATATTTTTAAACAATGTGGGGCGAGAGCGCACATGCCTGTAACGATTAAGGAAATCTCCGCACGTTGCGGTCTATCGGTATCTACCGTTAGCAAGGCGCTGAATGATTATGCGGATATCAGCGCCGCCACCAAAGAATTGGTAAGGCGTACGGCCCGGGAGGTAAGCTACCACCCCAACTCGCAGGCCCGGGCGCTGAAAACCAACCGCACCTATAATCTTGGCGTGCTATTTGCGGACGATAACCACAGCGGCCTTACACACAGCTATTTTTCTGCCGTGCTGGAAAGCTTCAAAAGCGAAGCGGAGCTTAAGGGCTGTGACATCACCTTTATCAACCACAACATCGGGCGCACTAAGATGACGTATCTGGAGCATTGCCTTTACCGCAATGTGGATGGGATATGCCTTGCCTGCGTAGATTTTTTTGCAACGGAGATCATCGAACTCATTGCATCCGATCTTCCCCTGGTGACCATCGACCATGTGTTCAACGACCGCGCCTGCATCCTTTCCGACAACACAAACGGCGTTCGTGACCTGGTGCGCTACGTCTACGATAAGGGCCACCGCCGCATCGCCTTTGCCCACGGTATGCGCTCCGCCGTTACGGAGAGCCGGATCACGGGCTTTTACCGCGCCATGCGGGAACTGAACCTGCCGATCCCGCCGGAATATATGGTGGAATGCGCCTATCACAACCCGCCCAGCGCCAGCCAGGCCGTGGCCAAAATCTTGCAATTGCCAAACCGGCCTACCTGCATCCTTTTGTCCGACGATTATGCCGCCCTGGGCGGCATTGAGGCCATCCGTTCCGCAGGCCTTCGCATTCCGGAGGATATCTCCATTACGGGCTACGACGGCATCCCCCTCATGCAATTAACCCAACCCAGGCTCACCACCATCCAGCAGGATGTGGGCCGCATCGGCGCCCAAGCAGCCATAAGCCTTATCGAGCGCATCGAGCATCCCCATACCACGGGTTCGGGAATCGTGGTGGTGGAAGGCAAGCTGCTCCCCGGCGAAACCGTTCGCGCTATCGAGCCAGAGAGAATGTAAAAAAGAAGATCTGACAATAAAATGCGGATGGGCATCAATTGCCCATCCGCATTTTTTGGATACGCCGCCAGCCGGCCGTAATGCAGCGATACCGCGGGCGCTTCTTTTTACTCCTTGACCGAGCCCAGTGCCACGCCGGCAATGATGTACTTCGACAAAATAAAGTACACAATGAGCAGCGGCAGCACCGACAGGGCCAGGGCGAGATACACAGCGCCGTATTCCGTCTTGTAGATATCGCCCTTCAGAAGGCTGACCATGATGGGCATGGTGTAATACTCCTTCTTGGTAAGCAATACCATCGGCAGAAAAAGGCTGTTCCAGGTACTAACGAACGTGAAAATAGCTTGCGTCGCTATGGCCGGTTTCATGATGGGCAGCACGATCCTGTTGAATGTATGGAACTCGCCCGCGCCGTCGATGCGGGCGGATGCCACAATGTCCAGGTTCAGGGAGGGCAGCATGTACTGCCGCATGAAAAATACCGTGGTGGGGGCTGCGATGCTTGGCAATATCAGCGCCAGAAGGTTATTGGTCATGTGTATGCGGTACATGAACTGATAAAAGCCAATGCTGATCACCTGGGTAGGGATCATCATCACCGCCAGGATCAAGGTAAAGAACGGCTGGCGAAGCCGCCAGCTGTAGGCGATCAGGCCATAGGCCGTGAGTGTGGAGAAATAGACGGCGCAAGCAGTCGCGCCTGTGGAGATAGCAACAGAATTCAGGAAGCCTGTTCCCGGGTTGAACGTCTTCCCGTTCAATACCTTAAAATTGTTGAGCAGAAATTCGGAGGGGATCAGCGAGATTGCATGCTCCTGTATTTGGAACGTGCTTCTGGTGGCGTTGGTAAGCATGATCCAGAATGGCAGGATGCTCAAAACCGCCAGGATCCCGCAAACGATGTAAATGATGATGTCGAACCCGTTTCTCCTTCTCTGAGTCAATATCTTAGAAACGCTCATCTCGCCGTCACCTCCCTGCCCGCTTTGCGGAGCGCTTTTTGGCTCTGCCGTATCAGCTTTTTGGCGCGCGACTCATACTTATCGCGCATCAGGTAGAATACCACCCCGGACAGCAGCGCAATGATCACAAACATGATCATGCTGGCGGCAGCCGCCCGGTTATACATATACGTGCCGCTGAAAGCTTGGGCGTAGATGAACACGCTGGTGGTCATCGTTGAATTGACAGGCCCGCCGTTCCAGATATACAGCTTGGGGATGTCGAACATGTTAAGACCCCCGATGAGGCTGGTGATCAGCGTAAACAGCAGGATGGTGCGCAGGCAAGGCAGCGTGATGCGGAAGAACGTCTGCCGGGAATTTGCACCGTCGATCTGGGCGGACTCGAAGATATCCGGACTGATGCCCAGCACGCCGGAGATCAGAACGATCGCTGTATAGCCATACCACATCCAGAACTGGATGAATGATACAACAAGCTTTGCCGCCAGCGGACTGGTGGAAAAGTCAAAAGGTTGCGCTATCAAATGAAGGGATTGCAATAGATCATTGATGGGCCCGGTCGGATAGCCAAACATCGAGGAAAAGAGAATAGCAACGGTTGCTGCAGTAATAATGTTGGGCATATAAAACAGCACTTTAAACATGCCCTGCCCGTGGATCTTGCGGGCCCTGCTGGTGAACCAGGCGGTGAGCAGCAGCGCCAAGCCCAGCTGCGGAATAAAATTCATCACCCAGATGATGACCGTATTTTTCAATGAATTCTGAAAAGTCACGTTGTTCAGGATCAAGCTGAAATTCGCAAAAGGATCTTCCAGGTAATGATACACCTGCGTCGTAACGCCTTTTAAGTCTGTGAAGCCGATCACAGCCGTGAACAACGTGGGGTACAGCGAGAAGAAGAGGAACGTCAGTATGAAAGGCAGGCTGAAAAGATAGCCGTATTTTGCATAGCTGACGCTTTTGACTCGCTTGCCGCTTTGAAGCATGGCTTTCCCTCCCTTGGAATGTCTGAAACCTCTACATAAGCGTATGGACGGACAGAAGTGCTCCGTCCGTCCATATGCGCTCATCATTTGTTATAAGGATCGCTTACTCGGCTTCGATCCCCAGCTGGTCAGCAACAGATTGCTTGAAAGCGGCGATCGCTTCGTCGCGGGTGACGTTGCCGGCCGTGTATTGACGGACCTGGTCACGCCAGATGTTGTTGATGGTTTCGTCGTACTGGGTCAGGTTCTTGCCGTTGGCAAACTTGTTGGCGGGCACGAACGCTTCAAACATGTTCTGACCGCCCAGGAAGTCCAGCGTGCCGTTGGAGACAGCCATCACGGTGCCGGAAGCAACGGTATCCTTCGTGCTGCCTTCGGCGGTCATGGTGCCGTTGGCCCAGAAGTACTGCAGGCCCTTGTCGTCGCTCTGCAGGGTGATCCAGTCGATCAGCTTGGCAACAGCTTCCTTCTTCTCAGAAGCAGCGTTGGCCAGGACCCAGGTGCCGCCCCAGAAGAAGCCGACGGGGGGTTCGCAGACAGCCCAGTCACCGTAGGTGCCTTCGCCGACCTTGGTGCCGCCGGAATGGCCGGCCATAACGTAGTTGATCAGCCAGGCAGGTCCAAAGAAGCCGAAGATGGGCTGTGCGCCGATACCCTGCATGTCAGCATACCAGGCTTCCTGCCAGTCGCGGGTGTCGTTTTCATAGCCGTTGTCCTTGAGCTTCTTGGAAAGGTCGAGGAAAGCTTCACGAGCGGGATCGATGTGCAGTTTGCCATCGACGATCCAGCCCTTTTCGGAGCTGTTTTCCACCGCGTGCCAGATGTCGCCATCGCCGGAGACGATGCCGTAGCCCTTGGCCTTCAGTTCAGCGGCAGCCGCAAAGAACTGATCCCAGCCCGGGCCGACCTTCTTGGCGATCTCGGCGGGGTCATCGGTTCCCCAGGTAGCTTTGGCCAGGGAACGGCGATAGATGAAGGCGCCGCCGGTAGCCTGATAGCCCAGGCCCACGAGCTTGCCGTCAGAGGGACGGGTGCCGATGTCCATGGTGTACTGAGCGATGTCGGCAGCCTTGATCTGCGCATCCACATCAGGAATCAGGTCGGCATAGGGAGCGGCATACTGAGCCATGTCGCCCTGGGTGTACTTCAGAACGAAGGCGGACTCGGCGCAGTACATATCGGGAGCATCCGCGCCGCCGGCGGCCAGAGCCTGGTCCAGAGCGGGCTGGTAGAGGCCGTCAGTCGTAGCGATAATGGTTGCGTTGACGGTGTAGCCGAAGTCGGGGTTCAGTTCGATGTACTTGTTGATCATCTTGGGAACTTCATCGGTAAAGGTGTAGAGATTGATGACTCCCTTGGATTCCGCGGACGCGGGAACCAAGGAGAACAACATTGTCAGAGTCATCGCCAGGCAGAGGGTGATCGCCAGGATTTTCTTCATTCTGATAGCACCTCCATAATTTTTCAATTGAAACGACCCGGCATTCGGTATTCTTATTGTATATTCCGCAAACGATTTCGTCAAGTGGTTTTTGAAATTATTTCCGATGATAAATGTATCCAGTTTATAGTATGTGTTCGGGCACACCGGCACGCGGGCCAGCAGCCCTGTCCATCCGCAGACACCCTACAGATTTTCCAAAATCATGATCTCGTTTTGCACCATACAGTAGTCCAAAGGAGGCAGTGCGCCGCCCACCAAATGGTCATAGGCTGCCTTCACCGCCCGGTAGCCCTGGGTAAAGGGATGCTGGCAGATCACCGCACGCACAATGCCCTTTTTCATCATTTCCACGGTGTCGGGCACGCTGTCAAAGCCCACCACCGCCACAGATTCTGAAAGATTCAAATCAATAAGTGCCCTGCAAACCCCGGCCATGCCAGCCCCCACCACATACAATGCGTTGATGGCAGGGTCCTTTTCCATAAGCTCCCGGGTGGAGGCGTAAGCGATCTCATCGTCATCCTGGGCCGTGGCATAGCCCGCCACGCGGATGTCCTGCCCGATCTCCGAAATCCTTTTCAAAAAACCTTCCAGCCGCTGGCGGTGGCCCAGGATATTGTCAGCGCCCTTGACGATCCCCAGCCTTGCGCTGCCCCCCATGATCAGGGACACCATCCCCGCGGCCATGACGCCGCCTTTCTCATAATCGCTGCCGATATAAAACAGCCGGGAGCTGTTGGGGATATCCGTATTCACAGTCACGGTGAATATCCCTTGGCTCTTCAATTCCTCAATTTTGCGTGCGATGGCCGGGTCGAAGATGGGATGCAGGATCAGCGCGTCTATCTCCCCTTGAAGCAAGGTGAGCTCATGAAGCTGTTCCCTGACCACATATCCCTTCAAAAGGCGCATTTCGACATTCACGCCAAAATCGCGCAGCTCCTGCTGGGCCTGGGAGATTCCCCGGATCACATCGTCAAAAAACGGGTTGCCCTGAGAAGAAAGCACAACGCCCAGCGTCCAGGGCCGCTTTCTGGCAGCCAGGGCCTTCCCCGCAATGTTGGGGGTATAGCTAAGGCTGGCGATGGTCTTCTCGATCAGTTCCTGGGTCTTGGGGTGCACTTTGCCCCTTTTGTTCAGAACCCGGTCCACCGTGCCCCGGGATACGCCGCAAAGATCGGCGATCTGCTTGATGGTGACGGACAAACGCTCCCCTCCTTCCCGTTTCTTTCATCATAAAATACGCCGTGTTGCATGTCAATGCAAAATTGAGGCAAACAGAATAGAAAAAGAACGGGAAGCAATCCAATGGACTGCTCCTCCGCTGTTCATTGAAAAAGAATGGGGGCGGTCCGCCTGGACCGCCCCCGCCTTTTTTGGCTTGGCAATGCTTGAAAGGAGGTCCTCAAACGTTGCCCGGTTACGTTTTACTTGGTGGGCTCGATATACTTGGCGGCGCGCTCGTTCACAACATCCTGGGCTCCGGAAGCAAGCCAGTCGGCGATGCCGTCGTCCCAGACCTTGTCAAACTCTTCAGGTTTGCAGGTCACAGCTTGGGACATAAGTGTCAAGCCCTTGTCGATCAGCGTCTCGTTGACGGGGCCGGCGGACTCGATAACTACCGGCACGATAAGCGCCGGACGGGCGTCCTTCATGGCGTAGGTATAGGCGTCTATGATCAATTGCGGATCCACATTGTAGGAATTAGCCAGCGCCTGGGAATACTTTTCGGGATCACCCACATCCAGGCCGTTGATCACGAAGGTATAGTCAAGGTTCTGGGCGGAATTCATGATCTTCTCGCCTTCGACAGTCTTCAGCTTGGGAAGGCCGTTGATCACTTCATGGGTCACGCCCTCATCGCCGATCTGCAGATAGTACCGGTTCTCGAACTTGGAGATCCAGTTGGCGTAACGCAGAGCGCCTTCGGGGTTCTTGCTGAAGGAAGGGATGAAGAAGTTCAGGCCGGCAGCGTCGTACTGGCCCTTGGCGGTCTTGCCGGCGGCATTCACGAACGGGTCGCAGGCAACGAGCTCAGCATCGGGCACGTTCACTTTCAGGTCTCTCAAAAGGCCCGGGGTGTCACGGAACGCCTGGTCCCAGTTGTGGATGAAGGCGCCTACGACGCCGCTCTTGATGAGGTTGTCGCTGCCGGTGTCATCGTTGTACAGCGCGAATTCCGGGTCGATCAGCCCTTCGTTGAACATCTTGTTCAGCAGGCGGAAGCCTTCTTTATAACCGGGCTGCAGGAAGTTGCGGTCAGACACGGTGTTGATCCAGCGATCCTTGTCAGAGAGGTTAGGATCGATGAAGGAATCCAACAGCGTGCTGGCACGCCAACGCACATCGCGGGACATAGTGAAGGGAATGACCTTGTCCTTGCCCACGTTGCCGGGATCCTTTTCCTTGAACTGCCTCAAAGCTTCCACAAATTCCTCTGTGGTCTTGGGCAATTCCAGACCCAGCTTATCCAGCCAGTCCTTGCGGATGAAGGTGATGTTCTGGGCCACATTCATGCGCCGGGCGGGGATGGAGAAGGTTTCGCTGGTGGTCTGGTCCTGATTGCGGTAGATCATATCCCTGCCGGCCAGCGCCTTGTCCGGGCCCAGGAAGGCTTTCAGGTCAGGCAGGAACTCCTCGATGTAGGGGGTCAGGTTGAGGATACCACCCTGGCTCTTGTAGTTGGTGATCAGATCGCCGCTGTAGGTGAAGGAGATGTCCGGCGCGGTGCCGGCGGCCATCAGGTTGTTCAGCTGCGTCGTCTCTTCCGAACGGGAAACCGCCACGAAGGTGACGCCGATGTTCAGCTCTTCCAGTACCTTTTTCTTGATCCAGTCGGTGTAGTAGTTGTTGATGGGGTCGGTGCCGCCTACATTGCCGCGGTTGAAGACTTCCACCGTGATCTCGCTGTACGCGGGGAGAGCTGCAGCATCACCCAACGCAAAGGTTGCGGGAATGAGCGAGAGCAGCATGGCGACGGCCAGCACCAGAGAGAGAATCCTGCCTTTCATTTGACTGCCTCCTTTTTATTGCGTCCTGGGTACAACCTATGTAAAAGGGATTCACCCTTTCACTGCGCCAATGGTGACGCCGGAAATGAAATATCTTTGCAGCCAGGGATAGACGATGAGGATGGGGATGGTGGCAAACATCACGCTGGCCGCTTTGAGTCCCTCGCTGACCGTGGGAGAGGTCGCGGATCCCTCGATCTGAGCCGTGTCGATGGCCGACAGATTGTTGATGATATTGTAGAGTTTGAGCTGGATGGGGACATATTCCGGTGTTGTGATGTACATCAGCGCATCGGAAAAGCCGTTCCACCGGCCCACCGCATAGAATAGCGCCAGTGTCGCCAGCGCAGAGGTAGACAGCGGCAGATAGATGCGGATGAGTACGGTAAAGGGATTGGCCCCATCCAGCTCCGCCGATTCGCGCAGGCTTTCGGGGATGGCATAGAAGAAGCTGCGCAGGATGATCATGTTGAAAACGCTCAGGCAGTTGGGGAGGATCAAGACCAGGGGCCTGTTCAACAGGTCCAGATTCTTCATTAAGATATAATTGGGGATGGTCCCGGCGCTGAAGTACATGGTCAGGATGATGATGGTGTTGATGACTTTCCTGCCCTTTAAGTTGTCGTAAGTCAAAGGATAGGCGCAAAGGATGGTCATGGTCATGGAAACGCAGGTGCAAATAAGCGTCAGCACACCCGTCCACCACAGGGAGCGGGAAAACGCCGCGTCCTTTAGGACATAGGTGTAGGATTCAAAGGTAAAACTCACCGGCCAAAGCAATACCTGCCGCTTAATAAGCGCCTGATCGGAGCTTAGGGACCGGGACAGAACGTTGATCATGGGCAGCAAACAGATAAAGATAATCAACAGGAAGAAAAGCGCGATGATAAGATCGATGATTCTCGTCCGTCGGGATTTGACCATACCGCTCATACCGCTCGCCCCCCTTACCAGATACCGCGTTCGCCCGCGCGCTTGGCGAACCCGTTGGCCGTCACCAGGAAGAACACGCAGATAATGGATTGGAAAAAGCCCACTGCAGCGGCCAGGGAAAACTGGTTGGAGCGGATACCCACGCGGTAGACGTAGGTGCTGATCACGTCCGCCACAGCTGTTACCAGCGGATTGCGCATGGCGTAGGGGCGGTCAAATTCACTGCCCAGAATGCGTCCCAGGCTCAATATCAAAAGCGTCACGATGGTGGGGCGGAGCCCGGGCAGCGTCACGTGCCACATCTTGCGCAGGCGGGACGCGCCGTCCACCTCCGCCGCCTCATAAAGCTCGGGGCTGATCCCGGTGATGGCGGCCAGGTAGATGATGGTGTTCCAGCCTACGCTCTGCCAAAGGCCCAGGCCGATGTAGGTAGCGACCCACAAGTTGGGCACACCCAGAAAATCCACGATCTCGCGGCCTTGCTGGGCAAGGTAGATATTGACCAGGCCGGTGTTTGGCGCAAACAATTGCAAAGCAAAGCCACTGATGATGATCCACGACAAAAAGTGCGGCAGATAGACAACAGCCTGGGTAAACCGCTTAAAGTGCTTGTAGGCCAGCTCATTAAGCAGGACCGCCAGCAGGATGGGCGCGGGAAAGCTGATCAACAGGTCCAGGAGGTTCAGACCCACGGTGTTGCGCACCGCGTACCAGAAATCCCGGGTGGCAAACGCCTTTTGGAACCATTTGAACCCCGCCCAGGGTGATTCCCAAACGCCCTTGAACATGTTGTAGTCCTTGAAGGCGATGACCAGGTTCGACATGGGGATGTAGCGGAAAATCACAAAGAAGGCCAGAGGCAAAACCAGCATCAAATAAAGCATCCAGGTACGCTTGATGTAATTCATACCCTTTGCCCTCGTAAGGTGTGTCGGCTGTTTTGCCTGCTTTGGTGACGCGGCGTTTAACATTGGCGCACCTCCCTACTCGTATATAAGCCTGCCTTGCTCGTCCTTGATACCTGTTTTGCGCAGGAAGTAAGTATTCACCACATCCCGCCACTCCCGGGCGTTCTCCAACTGGCGGCGGAGCCTTTCCGCCACGGACGCATAGGCCGCGGGGGGAAGGAGCTCTTTCAAGCCGTCCCAAACGCTGATAAGTCCCAGCACATCCTCGACGCCCTCAAAATGCGTATCGTATATATGCTGGATCAGCGTCTTGCCGCTTTTAAGCCGGTAGTCATATGGCAGCCGGTGGAAAAACAGCAGGAGTTCCTCAGGGCAGGTGTTCGTATCGCTGTACAGGGCGCTTAAGTATGGATGGTACTGAGCGGTGAAGCCCGTGCCCTTTTGCGTCCTGTCCACACCGATGGCCTTGTGGTCGGCCCGGTGGTAGGTCCCCCATTTCATATACTCATAGCCGTCCACGCTGGGGCCGTAATGCTTGCCAACGGTGACCATCCAGCCGATGCCCAGGGGCGCGTTATACTTTTCGTACACGCTCCGGGAGGAAAGCATCATCTGGGTAATGGGCGCCACGAGAGTGGGATCATTTCCGAAGGTCTGCACGGTCCATTCGTTGATCACTTGCCGGGCGGTGAGCTTTGGATCCCAAGCCATGCGTCCGAAGGCGTACTGGTTGGCCTGGGCCAGGGTGTGCCCCGTCCAGTTCATATCGTCGCCCACATTGGACACGGCCGTGATCGTGTCGACTTCGCTCCCAACCAGATCACGGGTCAGGCGGGTATCGGATACCGGAGTATCAAATACTTCCTGCCACTGTACGGCCAGGGCGTACAGATCGATCTGCTGGCCGGTATATTCCTGGGTCACCTGGAACTCGATGGCCTGGCGCGTTTTACCCATCGCGCCCAGCAGCGGGGAGTTGGGCTCCCGCACCTGAAAATCGGTGGGGCCGTATTTAACCTGCAGGACCACGTTATCTAAAAAGCTGCCATCCAGTGGAAAAAAGTGCTCGTACGCGGCCTTGGGCCGGTCCGTTTTGGTATCGCGCCAGTCCTGCATGCAGTTATAGACGAAGCACCGCCAGTAGACGGTTCCCCCATACGGCGCAATAGCCCGGGCGATCGCATTGGCGCCGTCGGCCTGGGTTCGCCCCAGAGATGCCGGGCCGCCCCGGAACTCAGAATCGGCCTTGACCAGAAAGCCTGCCAGATCGGGAACATAGCGGTAAACCGTATCGGCCATTTCCCGCCACCAGCGGGCTGCCTGCTCATCCAGCGGGTCTGACGTTGGCAGCTTGCCGAGGACAACCGGCGCCTCAAAATGCACCGACAGGATCAGCCGTATCCCAAAGGGACGAAAGATTGCCGCAAGCTCGGCTACCTTGGGCAGCATTTCCGGCGTGATCAATTTGGCGCTCTGCTCGGTGACATTCACATTGTTGATGGCGATCTGGTTGATACCCACGGAAGCTAAAAGCCTGGCGTAATCCTTCAATCGGGCAGGATCGTAACTGAGCTGCCCTGCTTTAAAGAACAGGGACTTGCCGCTGTACCCCCGCTCCACATTCCCGCTTACGTTGTCCCAGTGGTTTAGTATCCGCCTGGATACCACCGGGGCCGATTCCGTTTGGATGGAGGAGGGAGCTTCGCCTGCGCGAAGGCACATCAAAAGATCATATACCCCATAAAGCAAGCCATTCGTATCAGCGGCCTCGATCGCAACGCCCTGCGCCGAACCCTTCAGCTTGTAGGCTTCAGCCGCCATAGCGCCGTCAAAGGACAACTCCAGTATAAAAGCCGCGTCTTCCCTGCAAATATCTTCCCCAAAGAGGCGCCTAAGCCCCGCACGGCACTCCTCCAAGGCAAAGGCCGCCTTCTCGGGGCCAATGACTTTTATGGGAGGGAGGTCAAGGGGGGCGCCGGGCTGGAGCCAAGCGTTATATTCCGAATAGTTCTGCGTCGCCTGCATACAGCACATCCTGATTCATATTTGGTTTACAATAAATCAACATGCGCCTTGCGCAGATATTGTGCAATATTCCACATGTTTTCGTACCTAGAATATAGCAGTCCTACACCAAAATGAAAATGGGCCCGATAAAGAAAATTTGTACTAATTAAACATTATGAAACTATTTCCGGTTGAAAATAAATACAGACCCCGTCAAGCGCTTCGTTTTTGCGTCTGGCGGGGGCAATAATCACCCGTATATTCCATCCAAGGGAAAATTTTCTATGCAATTTGGTGCTTCCGTTCTCTGGGAGGCTGCATTTGTCCTGGATTGCACCTTTTTTAACAACTTGTCTCTATCAAAGAAAGTCCAGCTCTCGATGGGACTTTTATGCTTTTGCTCTTTTGATGTAGGAGGGGGGGTAACCCTTTACCTTTTTAAACGTCTTGCTGAAATAATAGATATCCGAGAATCCACAGCGGAGCGCCGCCTCATGGATGGGGATCTTCTCGTGGAGGATGATATCTTCCGCCACGTTGATCTTGATGCGGTTGATGAAATTGCGCAGCGTGTTCCCGGTATGCCTTTGCACCAGGGAGTTGAGATAGACCGGATGCAGGGCGGTCAGGTCCACTAGCTCCTGGGTTAGGACTCGCCTGTTCAAATGAGAAAGCACATAGTCCGCCACCATTTGCACCCGAGCGTCCCCATAGGCCGTTTTTTCGGACTTGAGGGTCATCATAATCAAGCTCAGGATGCTCAAAAAGGTGGAGGCGGCCAGCAGCGGATAGGTAGGCTCCTTCAGCGCCCAAACGCGACCCAAGGTGGCAAAGCTGTACATCAGCTCCTTGTTAATACCGATGTCCACGCAAAGGGGCAGCGCCGGGGCGGTATGGTTACGCGCAAAGTCATACATATTATAATTGATGGCGTACAGGCACAGCGTATCCTTGGGATCGGTGTAGGCCTCCCGCCAGCATCCCATGGGAATGCTCAATAGGCAGCCGGGATACACGTCGATGCGCTTCCCGTCCACCAGGTAGTACCCCTTCCCGGCATATACATACGTCAGGTCGTTGAAGTCAATGAACTGGCGCAAAATGACCCAGTTGGGCGTGCAGATGCGGTGCACAAAGAAATGCACCGCCGGCATGTACTCAAACTCCGCCATATGACGATTCCCCTTCTTGCGGGCAATACGTGGCTATTCCTTGTTTCCATGTTGGAGCGGTCGATTCCTGCAAGATACCTCCAGTGCCGGCGCTTCATGCGGATGGATAAGGTATGAAGGTCTTGTGGCCGAAAGCAGATTTGCTATTGAGCCTCTTTAGTCGCCCGCGGGCGACAGTTTCCCCTCAAATAAGCGGTGATTTAGCGGTGCGATATATATTGAATTCAAGCAGTTGACTTCCTGCTATGCAAAACAAGCCAACCAATTGCCTTCCCCTTGAGGGGAAGGTGGCGCGTAGCGCCGGATGAGGTGCGTAGGGGGGCGATGCCCACATCGCCCCAGCGTAGCCGCGACTCCCTCGGCGCGCCGCTGAGGGATAACGAGGACGCAGGAGGGCGATCGCCAGCGAATCTGGAGCAGTGAAGCGCAGCGGAACTGCGGAACACCGGCCTAGCGTAGCGACGGACGGCGCGACGAAGCAGGAGGGAGTAGGGGAGATTTCGATCCCCCCTTCGCACTGGACTGCGCTTCGCTTGTCCAGTGTTCCGCCTGCGCCGGCTGCGCCATCGCAGGCTTCAGGCTCGCTGCGCTCGCCCTACGGGTTAACTCCCCCCTGCACTCCCCATATCCCCCCTAAAGCGACCAGGGCCTCCAGGCCCTGGACCCGAGGAGGGACGGGCTCACCCGAAGGATGAACAGGGCTCCCAAAGGCTCCTTTTGAAAGGAGCTGTCAGCCCGCAGGCTGACTGAGGATTGTCTATAGGAACCGTAGGGGGCGATGCCCACATCGCCCCTATGAAACCTCGCCGCTAAATCCAGCATGAATTCAAAGCTAAATCATCGCTTACTAAAGGGGAAGCCTCCAGGTGAATCCGTTTGAGCACTTATCACCCCCCCGGGATACTTGCCACCTCAAGCCATTCTGTTCTTGCCAAGGAAGGCCCGTCATGCTATAATTTTTCATTGTGTGGAGAAGTATCGAAGTGGTCGCAACGAGCCGCACTCGAAATGCGGTTGTCCGCAAGGGCACGTGGGTTCGAATCCCACCTTCTCCGCCATCAATACCGACATTCGTTGGTGCAAATAAGCTCGCCGGTTACGGCGGGCTTATTTGTTTTCTTGCAAATTGGCTTTTGTTACTGTTTTTGCAGGAGTACACGGGCGGACTCACAGACCGCATTTTGATATTTACGGTAGGCAGAAGAAAGTGACTCGGGGAACTCAAAAATACGCGGAACTCCAAAGGCTATCGTGTAACTGTGTAATGATGCACCCGTCTACACAAAGCGCAGCATCTGCTTCTTGTATACATTGCCGGTGCCTTTTACGTCGCGATAAGAATTGGAAGAATATGTCCACGAGAAAACTCATGCCAACTACGATTTACAATCGTTTATGATTGCTAATTCATTTCCCCGCGCCCTGCTTTTCCAGTTCCATCTTAAGCGTTGCGCAGAAACCTGCCACGTCCCTGTCAACTTCCGCTTGAATGCCCTTGAGCGGATCAATCAATCTGAGCGTTGACACCACGGTGCAGTCGCCAGCTTCCTTCTTCAATTGTTCAAAGCACCTTTCTGTCCCACCGCCGGAACAGCAAGCGAACAGGGCGACTTTTTTGCGCGTTAGCTTGTTTTCTCGGATAAATGTGCGCAGCGGCGGTGCGAAGGTACCAGCCCAGATGGGTGTGCCCAGGATGACCAAATCGTACTGGTTCTGATCAAAGCGATACGGCTCGAGTCTGGGCGATTCCCCAAAGGTGGCGCTTTTGCCGCCCCAGAAATACTTGCTGACCTTGCCGGTCGGATACTCTTTAACCGGTATAAGCGGGATCAGGTCCGCGCCCATCTGGGCCGCGATTTTTTCCGCGGCATATTTGGTGTTGCCTTCCAGGGAAAAATAGATCACTGCGGTCTTCATCCAATTCCTCATTTCCGTCATATGTGCTATTGGGCCCTATTTTCTGAAAAAGCCTGATATTAAACCTGCTACTCTATTATCATTCTTAAGCTCTACGGCCTTAAACATGCATAGCTCATGACAACACATGCATTCTATACAAATACTATAATCAATTTGCTTCGTTTCCCTGTCAATGGCCTGCACCGGGCAGCTTTCCACACACATGTTGCATTTTTTACACTTACCAGGATTAATCCTGGGGCGCGTGTTGAAAAAATCAATCACTTTGACCAAAGCTTTGCTATTTCGCTTCTTAGTTCCCCCGAAACGCTTGGGCAGCTTGAAGCCGGTTAGTTTGGGAATTTGTTGATAATCACCGGCAAGTGTAATGTTTTTCAGCCGGCTTTCTCCCAGATTCCTTTTCCGGGCTGTTTCCAGTATCGGGACATCTTCAACGCCCATCCCCACCATATTGGCCGCCGCGGCATCCAAGGCCAATGGATCTTCGCTGACGAGGATTTTATTAGCCTGATAAATGCTGCCTGCTGTCGGTCCTTCTCCCTGCATGGCTAGAATCCCGTCCATGATATGCAGCTTTATTTGAGTGGCTCTGTGGATATCGCAGATGATTTGCCCAAAATCGCCGGGATTGGGAGCCATTTTATGATACTTGGCCTTCTTGAGCCCCGGTATGCAGCCAAATACATTTTTTACAGCTCCGGAAAATATCTGTGCCGAGTGAGTTTTCAGTTTCGGCAAATTGATAACTACATCTGCGTCGAACATTGGCTTGGCGATGTGCATTGCTTCTTCACACCGGCTTTCCGGTTGTACTGACACTACACCCTCGCGGTCAAAATTCTTGATTTCGGCGCCTTCTTCCTCTGCCACCCGCTCGTATCCCGCAACCCTGAAGCTCTGCGCAGTGGGCGCTATTCCGGCGATAGCTCCGCCTGAGCTGTCACCGATCCATACACTGCAGTTCCTGCCTCTTAAGATTCTAACCATCGCTCTGACAAATTCGGCGTGTGTTACGGCCGCGGAGTCGGAAGACTTTGGCCCGATCAGATTCACCTTTAGAAGTACTTTGTCATTTGGCTTGACAAACTTGTCCCATCCGCCGAGTATTTCTACAGCGGCATTAATTTTTTCAGCTACGGTTTCCAGTTCATAATTTCTGCATTCCTGAATAACGACCTTGCTCATATGATGCTCCTCTGAATATCGTTATTTCCATATAATATCTTTTTGAGTATTTTATTGATCTGTTCATAGTCGAAGTCCGGCTCCACGATGTAGGCAAGCAATGACGTAGCAATGAAGTGCGGAAGAAACGACTCGCAAGGCATTTCAAAACGTTCAAGCAAGGCACGAATCATACCGGCTAACTGCTCGATCAGCACCTGACGCCTGCTCCTGCCGTTGACCATTTCATCTCTGACTTC
>JAEWAH010000163.1 GCA_023391725.1 Bacillota bacterium
CTGGTGGCCCAGGATACGACCCGCTACGGCACCGACTGGCAAAAGACTTCCCTGCTGCCGGAGCTTATGAAGAAGGCTGCGCAGATACCGGGGGTGGACTGGCTGCGGGTGCTGTACTGTTACCCCGACGAGGCAGACATTGCCTTGTTGGACGGCATGGCGGATACGCCCAACATCTGCAAGTACCTGGATCTACCCATCCAGCATATCGATGAACAAGTCCTTCGCCGCATGCGGCGGCGCGGCAGCCCTGAGCATATCCGTACACTGCTCAAAGCCGCCCGGGATCGCGGGTTCGCCCTTCGCACCTCCATCATCGTGGGCTTCCCCGGGGAAACGGAGGATGATTTCAAACGCCTGACGGACTTTATACAAGAACAGCAGTTTGACCGCCTGGGGGCCTTCGCCTTTTCTCCCGAGGAGGGGACCCCGGCTGTGGATCTTCCCGATCAGGTGCCCCAGGAAGTAAGGGAGGAGCGGCTGGACAAGCTGATGAAGCTGCAGGCCCCCATCTCCCTTGCCCGCAACCAGCTGCGAATTAGCACGACGGCCCGGGTGCTGGTGACTTCAGACCGTGGAAACGGGCAGTACGCCGGGCGCTCACAGTGGGAAGCCCCGGAGATCGACGGAGAGATCATCTTCACCTCCCCCACGCCGCTTGCGCCGGGATCGTTCTGCGATGTGCGCATAACGAAGGCCAAGACGTATGACCTGATGGGAGAAAAAGCATGAACCTGCCCAACCGCCTGTCCCTTTTGCGCGTGGCGCTGATCCCCGTATGCCTGGGGCTGATGTACGTTTCCACGCCGCTTTTTGATTTGCTTGCCCTTGTGGTGTTCCTGATCGCTTCCTTCACGGATTTCCTGGATGGGCACATTGCCCGTTCCCGGAACCTGGTCACGGATTTTGGCAAGTTCGTAGACCCGGTGGCGGACAAGCTGCTGGTGCTGAGCACGATGATCGTGCTCACCGCCCAGGGAAAGATGCCTGCCTGGATGGTGGTCATCGTACTGGCGCGGGAGCTCTCGGTAGACGGACTGCGGCTTGTAGCTATGCTAGGGGGCCACGTCATTGCTGCCGGGAAGCTGGGAAAACTTAAGACCGTTTCCCAGATGATCGCCGTTTCCTTTGCTATGATCAATAACTGGCCCTTCGGCTCTTTTCCCATGAAGGAGATTTTGTCCTATATCATGACGGCCATGACACTCTGGTCCGGAGTGGATTACTTTGTGAAGAACAGATCTGTTTTATCTAATAGGGAGGCAAAAGAATGATCGCCGAGATCCTGTGCGTGGGCACGGAGCTTTTGATGGGGCAGATCCTCAACACCAATGCCCAGTATTTGAGCCGGCGCTTAAGCGAGCTGGGGGTCAACTGCTATCACCAAACAACCGTAGGCGACAACGGCCTGCGGCTGCAAAACGCTTATTTAACGGCCTTAAACCGCGCGGACGTGGTGATCACCACCGGGGGCCTGGGGCCGACGGTGGACGATATCACCAAGCGCGCCGCGGCCCAGGCGCTTGGCAAACCCTTGGTTTTGCGCCCGGAAGCCGAAGAAATGGTGCGGGCAAGGTTCCAATTGATTGGCCATCCCATGGCCGAGAACAACCTTTCCCAGGCCATGTTCACAGCCGATACCGTGATCCTTTATAACCCCAACGGCACAGCGCCTGGGGCCATGGTCCCCGCCGGGGAGGGAAAGGTGATCTTTCACCTGCCCGGACCGCCCATCGAGATGGAGCCCATGTTCGATATGCATATCGCCCCCTGGTTGGAAAAGTATAGCCGTTTAAGCTTTGTCAGCCGCTACATCCGTATTTTCGGCATGGGCGAAAGCGATGTGGACGTGGCGCTTGCCGACTTGGAGGAGATGTCCAACCCCACCCTCTCCCCCTACTGTTCTTTGGGAGAAGTGCAGCTTCGTGCCACCGCCTCCGCACCGACGAAGGAAGAGGCTTTGGCGCTCTTGCTGCCCCGGGTAGAGGAAGTCAAAGCAAGGCTTGGGGACGTTGTCTACTCTGTGGATCCGGACAATCACGGTTCCCTGGCCGCTTCGGCCATGAAAGCCCTTCAGGAAAAAAGCCTCACCGTGGCTGTGGCCGAGAGCCTCACCGGCGGGATGATCTCCCAGGCGTTGACGGACATCCCCGGGGCTTCCAACGTGCTGCTGGGCAGCTTCATCACATACACCGAGCAGACGAAAAAGAGCATGCTGGGCGTGCCTGAGGAGATCTTGCGCACATACGGCGCGGTGAGCGAGCCATGTGCCAGAGCCATGGCCGAGCAGGCAAGGATGCTTACAGGCAGCGACCTGGCGGTATCCGCCACAGGGCTGGCCGGTCCCGGCGGCGGGACGGAGCAAACGCCCGTTGGCACGGTGTTCATCGCTCTGGCTGCGAAAGACGGGACCACTTGTTTGAGATTGCGCTTTGGCGGAAATCGCCATCGGGTGCGCAGTCTGACCGTGCTTCACGCTCTCAATACCCTGCGCCGCAAAGCGGGGGCAATATATCTATAAGCACTCAAAAGAAAGGCAGGACAGTTTCATGGTAAAGAAGGAGCTTGCGGAGAAGAAGGAAAAGACCGCCGAAGCAGTCCATCAGGAGGAGAAGCTGCGTGCGCTGGAATCGGCGCTAAGCGCTCTGGACAAACAGTTCGGCAAGGGCGCGGTGATGAAGCTGGGTGATTCCGCCCGCTCAGGCGGCATTTCCGTGATCCCCACCGGGTGCCTGGATCTGGACCTGGCTTTGGGCGTGGGTGGCATCCCTCGCGGCCGCGTGGTTGAGATTTTTGGGCCTGAGTCCTCAGGTAAAACCACCGTCGCGCTTCATGTGGTGGCGGAAGCCCAGCGCCTGGGGGGCATAGCGGCCTTTGTGGACGCGGAGCACGCTTTGGACCCTGCCTATGCCAAGAAGCTGGGCGTGAATATTGATGAATTGTACATCTCCCAGCCGGACACAGGCGAACAGGCGTTGGAGATCGTGGAGGCTCTGGTTCGCTCCGGGGCCATCGATGTGGTGGTCATCGACTCTGTGGCCGCGCTGGTGCCCAAGGCGGAAATCGATGGGGAGATGGGCGACAGCTTTGTGGGCTTGCAGGCACGGCTTATGAGCCAGGCGCTGCGCAAGCTGGCGGGCGTTATTTCGAAGACCAACGCGGTGGCCATCTTCATCAACCAGCTGCGCGAAAAAGTGGGCGTGATGTACGGCAACCCCGAGACAACCCCCGGCGGCCGGGCGCTTAAGTTCTACGCCAGCGTGCGCCTGGATGTGCGCAAGGGCGAACAGCTAAAGCTCGGCGCGGACGTGGTGGGCAACCGCACCAAGGTGAAGGTGGTTAAAAACAAGGTCGCGCCGCCCTTTAGGGTCTGCGAATTTGACATTGTATTTGGCCAGGGTATCAGCCGCGAAGGCTCCTTGCTGGATCTGGCCGTGACCCGCGACCTTATCCACAAGAGCGGCGCGTGGTTCAGCTACAATGACCAGCGCATCGGCCAGGGCCGGGAAAGCGCCAAGCAATACCTGAAGGAAAACCCGGAGTTAGCCAAGGAGATCGAAGAGGTCATCCGCCGGGAGATGTTCAGCAATACCCTCGCCGCGCTGGCGGATGTGCCGGAAGATGACGATCCCGCGCTTCTGGACGAGGAATGATTTCTCTTTGATGTACTAACAGATCCACAGATCCAATAAAGGCAGGCGGTCATTTCGGCCGTCTGCCTTTGTATATGCTGCCGTGGTGACTTTTGACCCAGCCGGTTCATCTGCCCTTTCTCAAATAATCTACGCCAAGCTTGGTAAATTCCTGTTTCCCCGTCTCGGTCAGCTGATAAACAGTCGCTTTTCCCTCTTCCAGTTCAAGCCACCCAAGCTCCAACATGCGCTCAAACAGCCGGCTTCCAAGTGTTCCGCCCAGGTGCCCATAGCAGGACTTGGCCTTGAGCATCTCTTGTGTATGATCGTTCATCTTTTACTACTCCACTGCTCCTGACCTCTTCGACGTAGGCCAGGCAGCTTTCTTAAGAATGGCCCATTTTCATTAGCTTTCAGTCATTCTACCGTGCGCCCTGTCCCCTGTCAAGATGTGTAAAAAGAGACCACTGCAAATACAGTTGACCTCTTCATAAAGAACATCACAGGCTTATATCCGCAGTCTTAATGTAAGCGATGTTATCGTCCTCAATCAGTATCACGTACCAGGCGCCTTCCGTGCCCAAAATTTGAACCGCCGCGCCGGTATTCAGGGTCTTGACTGATGACCAATTCGTTCCGGGCCCTGTGCGCAATGTCGTTCTGCGGATGACCGTGCCCGGCATGGGTTCGGTTGTCCGCCAAGCGGCCAGTTCCTCATCCATCCAGACCGCCGCGGTCTTGGGGATGGACGCTGCAGCTTCCCGCAGGCTCACCACCCAATACCGATCCAGCTGCTCGATAACGGTCAGGCGTGTATATTTGGCAAGCGACCCCACCATCTTGCTGTTAGCGGAAGGATAGGCATAGGCCGGGGTACTGCTGTTGCGCAAGGTAATATACATGGGGTTCTCCACCACGTAGTCGGTGCGAAGCCAGCCGGTGTACGTTTCGCCGGACTCTATATCCTGATACTCGGCTTGCAGCCAGTCTTCCCAGCGGTCCAGGATCAAAAAGTTTTCGCCGTTCCCAATGCTTTTGATAAGGCTCGCGCCGGTGGAATGATCTGCACGAAGACTCACGTTCTGGCTGATTACCTCGCCAAAGTCCACATCATAGTCCGCCAAAGCAGGCGCCGCTCCCAGCAGCATCACAAGTGTCAAAACCAGCGCTATGACAGATGCCTTCCGCCGCATTTTCGACCCTCCCATCCTGTTCACCCCATGAATTTCCCCGGCTTCCATACCAGATGGAATTACCAATAAAACGCAAAGAGCAGGCTTATTGTTTCCTCTCTGTTGGAGAAAATTCTTAAATCATAAACTTTCCGGCCCGGGCTCAAAACGGCCTGCCCCTTCCTATCCTATTTATGAAATATGCAACGGATCGTTCCCGCTTTTTTGCATATGTGACGATTTTTCTTGACAGATGTTAAATTAACCGCTAGAATGAACATGATCGGCTGAAAAGGTGTTTCTTTGGCGTTGTTCCAAGAAACCCGAGCGCTGTTTTTCGTATAAAGCAACCATTTTTTCTTCTCCGTTGCGGGGCATTTTACAGGCCCCGGATGCGGTTTGTGTGGAAGAAGCAGACGGATGGCAGGAAGGGCGCTGGGTGTTCCCGCTTCCTGCGCCCGGCCAAGTGGCCGGGAGACGCCTGCCGTTTGCATAACAACAAGATGGCGGATGCATGACATTCCCGCTTTTGTCGTTCTTGTGATCCTTGTGGGGTCTCCCCAAGGCGCAAGCATATGCGCGAATCGACCAACAAACAGATGAACCCGTGTTGCTAAAACGAACAGCCAGGCCGTGCAGTTTACACTGTACGGCTTTCGTCGTTCCAAACCAAATTTGGACTCGCGTATAGAAAAAATCCCAGAAAAAGGAGGGGAAGCCATGGAATTTGTTTGGATCTTTCTTGCCGCCGTGATCGCCTTGGGCATCGGCCTTGCTGCCGGTTATGCCTACCGGAAAAGCGCCGCCGAGAAAAAGATCGGGCGCGCTGAAGAGTACGCCAAAAATCTGCTGGACGACGCCATGCGCAAGGCGGATGATAAGAAAAAGGAAACCGTTCTGGAAGCCAAGGAAGAAGTGCTCAAACTCAAAACCGAACTGGATCGGGAGATCCGGGACCGCAGAACGGAACTGCAGCGCTCCGAGCGCCGCGTGATCCAGCGGGAAGAAACACTTGACAAAAAGCTGGACAACCTGGAATCCAGGGAAGAGAGCCTGAACAAAAAGCAAACACAGATCCAAAAGCTCCAGGAGGAGGCGGAGGAATTCCATACCCGCCAGTTTTCCGAATTGGAGCGCATCGCCGGCATGACCCAGGACGAGGC
>JAEWAH010000214.1 GCA_023391725.1 Bacillota bacterium
CGAAGCCGGAGAAAATGTCTTCCTCGTTGTACATCATCTGGACTGGGACAGGCCCCTTGCCGATCTTGTACCCTACCTCCATGACGTTGGAGACCTTGCCGAAGGAATTCACCGCAATAGCCTTCAATGTGACCCGGCCGCCGGGCAGCTGGATGGGATCGCCCGTGTATAATGGCGAATCCACGGTGGGGGTGGTACCATCCAGGGTGTAATGCATGGTGATGTCCTTTTCCTTGCCCGGATAGCGCAGCCAGACCCGCTGCTTGTTCTCATAGGTACCCGGGGCGAGGCCGGACTTGGGCGCATCGGGAGAAGGCATGACCACGTTGTATGTTACATCCAGGGGGTCACTATAAAGGTCGCCGCTTATGCATACCGCCTGAATATGGTGTGTGCCTTCCTTGAGCGGAATGGTCCCCGTGTAGGGCTTGGCGTCCTTGGGGAATTCCCCATCCCCGTCCAGGTACAGGATATCATACCCCTGGGGAGAAGTCAGGTTCACCTGCTTTTCTTCGGTATAGCGGCCGGCGGACAGGTCCGTCTCCGGCGTTTCGGGGATGGTTTCCTGCCGCTGCTGGCGGAAGGAGACCATGCCCGTTTTTTCAAAGGCCAATTTCATCAGGTCCGCGGCTTCGGGTTCGCGGCCGAGCGTCAGGAGCAGGCGGATCTGGCTGCGGTAGGCTTCGGGCCTTTCGGAACTGACCTCCTCATAAAGGCGCGTATACAGCGCTTGGGCTTCCGTGAGGCTGCCTGCGGCCTCATAGGCAGCCCCCAGGGACAGGAGCCCGTCCACATTGTCGGGATCCTTTTCATCCGCCTTCAAAAAGGCGGCAATGGCCTTATCGATCTGGCCGCCTTCCATGTAGCTTTCGCCCACCTGCCAATAGGCCTGGGCAGGCGCATCCCGGCCCATGCGGGCCAGCGTCTGCTGTCCAGCGGGCGAACGGGTGAGGTACAGAAAGCCGCCGATGATGCCCAGCAGCACAAGAACGATGACCCCAACCCACACATGCATCCAATTGACCATGTGCCGCCGCACCGGGCGCACTTCTTCCTTGGAGACGCGCAGTTTGCGTACCTGGGATTCCGGGACCCTGGGGATGCCCCGCCTGCTTTGCGGGCGCCCCGCTCCCTCCTGGAAGCGCTCGACGCCCCGGCGGCGCTCCGGATGCCTGTCCTCCCGGTAGATCTTCAGCGGTTCGCGGTCCCCTATGCGGCGCCCGGACACCGTCTGCGGGTCCGTGTGGCTGTTGCCGGGCAGCGGGTCAGCGGAGGCATTTTTTCCCTGACGAATGCCGCGCACCCCCGGTTCTGGCTGAGGCTTTCTTTTCAAAAGCGAGCCGCAGCCTTCGCAGGTAATGGCGTCATCGGGCATATATGCCCCGCATTTTTCACAAAGCAATCGCTTCCCTCCCCTCGGGATCTTACTCCTGGGCGGGCCGGGGCCGGTTGTTCACCGGGCGGCCGTTGATGACCAGGTCGAAAGAACAATTCAAATATGTAGCTGCCTTCTCACACATAATAATCCGAGCCAGGTAAATTTGCAAATACTCCAGCACCGAGGAAGAATCATCCATGATCAATTCATGCCGAATTACGTGGTTTTTCCTATCCACGGTAACATTATTTTCCTGTATGGAGTAATTCACCCGGTCGTGTATATCATCCCGGTCGGGCTTGCCGCCGCGCACACGTGTACGGTGGGCGTCGCTCTTGTCGCCGATCACCAGCGCCGCGCTCACCGCGCTGGAAATGGTGCCGCTCTCCTCCTCATGGTTGCCCACGGCGGTGATGATCTCCATCACGTCGGTGATGTCCATCCCCGTTTCCCTAAGGAGCGGGAACAGGATGATCGCGCCGTTGGGGCCGTGGGCCTGGCGGTTCACGGAATTACCCACATCGTGGACCCAGCCGGCTATGGCGGCCAGCTCCGCCTCCCGGGGAGAATAGCCCAGGGCTTTTAACACCTGCGCAGCTGTGCGGCTGACGTAGCTTACATGCCGGGGGCCGTGATCGGTATATCCCAGCGCTTCTAAATAGCGGTTCCCTGCCCGGATCAGCGCCTTGATGTTTTCGTTTTGCTTGATTTCCTGCAAAGTGGGAGCAGCCACTCGATTCCCTCCTCTATTTAGAATACAGCATGTTTAGGGGAGTATGCTTGAGGGGCATGGGCGCGTAGGGCGAGGGCAATAACGATCTTGCCTTCCCCTTTAGGGGAAGGTGGCGCACAGCGCCGGATGAGGCATCGGAACGCAAAATGTGCCTTCATAACACCTCACCAGCCGCCTCGGCGACAACATTCCACCTCATCCGCCCCCTTCGTCGGCACCTTCCCCTAAAGGGGAAGGCAAGACGGGGAAGCAAGATTAGCTGGCGATATACCCCCAAATTCATTACATCAAGATATGGCCTGTCACTGCATCTTGATCATCGCGTCATATCCCGCATCGTCGTGGAACTCCCGGTCGGGAGCATCTCCCCCCAGCCGCTCGATGGCGTTGCGCACCTCGATGAAATCCAGGTAAGGCAGGTTTCGCTCCCCGGCCACCTTCAAAAGTGCGGGCAGCGCCCGTTCATCCCCCAACCGGCCCAAGTATCCCGCGAACAGCGCCCGGCGCTTTTTGTCCTCAGTAAAGAATTTCAGGGCCATCTGGAATACCGGCTCATGGCCGGGATAAGCGGAAAGCACATCCAGCAGCGCCTCCTGCCCCGCCCGGTTGCATTTTGGAAGCGTGTCAAGCATTTGCGGCACAGCCTCCCGTCCCATATCCATCAGGCTTTCCAGGGCATTGTCGCACAGTTCATCCTTGTCACGGCGGCTAACCTGCCAAGAGATGTACATCTCCATGGGGGCCGTGCTGCCCATCTCCCGAAGCAGCCCCACCGCGGTCATCCTGGCTTCCTGCGGAGCGGTTTGATCCGCAAGCAGCGCCATCAGTTCCGCCTCGCAGCCCTCCTTCATGTCCAGGATCCTTTCCTGCAAGGGATCCGGCAGGGGCACGCGCTTCACGCAGTATTCTTTAAGCCAGGCAACCAGCTCAGAAGGGTCATGGAATTGGCCAAAGTACGCGCCGGGGGTCGACCCATCAAGCCAGGAGGCGGGCGTGTTCAAAAACCGCAGGTAGACTTTGGGCATATCCGCTTCCATGGCATCCAGGGTCTTATACTCGCGGCTGTGGTCCTTCATCCATTGGGATGTATATTCGGCAAAATGCCCGTCAAAGTCAATACACTTCATTTTTTCTCCTCCTTACGCTTTTGAAAACCGGCCTGTATGCTTGTCCAGTTGGGGAGATGCTTATTTGCCCGGCAATCTTTTTTGAAACGCGGGAATTCCCCTTCTGTCTACCCCTACGCTCTTGCTGGAGCAGCGGTCTGCACCTTTTCCAGCCTCCTGATCACCCGCTCGATGCGGCGGGCGGAGATGGGCAATTCATGAAGGACCCTTTGGGCGTCCTCCTCCCGGCCTTCCCTGCGCAGGAACAATACTTCAAAGGCCTTAGCCCACTGCAGTGCCCGCTCCCCGGCGGCCTCCTCCCGCATGGCCCTGGGCAGCGCTGCAAACAGCCTGGCCGCAAAGCGCATCGCGGCCTGGATGTCCTTTACGTTGCGCAGTTCCCGGATAAAGGTCTTCATGAACGCGCGCCACTGGGGCACGCCACCTTCGTCCCGGGGGGCGCACTGCACCTGGGTAATGCGGCGGCGGTAGGTGAGCACATAGGGCATGGGTTCCCCCATGCGATTGAGGAGCAATACGGCCCGGCGCTTGACTTCTTCGGAAAGGGTGTCATCGGTGAGCAATTCCCTTGCCACATCGGCGCCCTCCGGGCCTACCGCGGACAGCACGCCCAGCAGCGCGCCCTGCAGCCGCTCATCTGGAAGCGTAAATGCCCAGCGCACCATCTTTTTGATGGTCACGTCACTGCGCCAGCGCTCCCGAAGCTTTTCCTCGCCCCCGGCCAGGGCGGCGGCGATCAATTGCAGGCGGCGCTGGTTCTCCTCCCGGGGCAATATAGGATGATAGCTCAACGTCTGCCCGATGTTATCCGTTTCGCCATTCAGCATCCGCTGACAAAGGTCGTGGCAGTAGTCGGCCAGCATGTCGTCCGGGTCGATTTGCAGGATGCGAGCCCACAGGCCCTTGGCTTTTTTCAGGTGGCCCAGGTTAAAGTAGGCCACTGCCAGGCTGTGCAGCGTGCCCACCCGAAAGGGCGTCCATTGGCTGCGCTCCCGCAAAAACTTCAAAAGCAGCTCCCGCTGATCAAGCTGGCTGGCGGTATGGCAAAACAGCAATTCCTCATAGGGGGAATCGCACCACCTGGCCGCTTCCTGCAAAAGGCCCGCCGCGGCCCGTGGTTTGCCCATCATCCACAGCGCACAGCACAGGGAGCACCTGGCCTGCACGCTTTGGGGATCCTTGGCACAGGCAACCATGGCGTGGCGGAATGCCTCCTTGGGCTTGCCCTCGGACAGAAGCGACAGGGAAAGCATGGTGCGCACCCGGGTCAAATCCCGGGAGATGCGCAGCGCACGCTTCAAATGCTCCGTGGCCTTGTGAGGCCGGTCCTCCTGGAAAGCTTTCAGACCCCGGCGGATGAGCAGCTCTCCCCGGCTGGAACCGGAAGGATAATCATCTACTGAGAGGGCCTCCAGCATATCCCGGGCGTCATCGGCGTAAGGCCCTTCCGGAGCCAGGCGCAAGTAGTGGAACAGGGCGTCCAGCGCCTCCTCATTTTTTTGCAGGCCGTAGTCGTTGCAGGCCAGGCCGTAATAGCACTCCGCCAGATTGGGGTCGCGGCTCAAAAGCTGATATAAAAGGCGGCTGGACTGCTCGAAGCATTCCATTTCGCTGAGCGTTTCGGCCAGGTCCATCTTGATCTCGATATTGTCCGGCTCCTGTCCGGCCGCACGGCGCAAAAGCTCCACCGCCTCCGCAAACCGCTTGCTGCGGCGGTTGTCCATGGCCCGGCGGTGCCAGTAGGCCGTGGGGCGGTTGAAGGGCACGATGTCCCCGGTGCGGCGGGTAGGGCTTGCTTCTTTCATGAAAGTCTCCTAATTGCAGTATTAACGGCGGGATCAAGGATAAGGCGGCGCTGCCTAAGTCGTCGCGGCTACGCCCGCGTCGCATGGGCGAGCAGGTTTTTCAGGTCGACCTCCGTAAAAGGATAGCTGCGCCTGCAAAAATGGCAGTTGAGTTCGGCCCCGTGGTCCTCCTCGATCAGCTGGGTCAGCTCCCGCTTCCCCAGGGTGATCAGTGCCTTTTCCATGCGCTCCCGGCTGCAGCCGCATTCGTACCTGAGCGGCCGCCTTTCAAGGATGACTGGGCTTAAATCCCGGAACCAGCCCTTTATCAATTCTTCCGCAGGATCATAGCAGAGTTCCTGGCTGATGGAGGAAAACAGGGGCGAGCGCAGTTCCAATTGGGACAGCGTATCCTCGCTGCACCCGGGCAGGGGCTGGATGAGGATCCCCCCGGAGGAAAGCACCCTTTCTCCCGCTACAAGCACCCCCAGGGATACAAGGGAGGGCTGCTGCTCGCTCTTTACGTAGTACATGGCAAAATCTTCGCCGATCTCCCCGGAAATCAGCTCCACCTGCCCCACATAGGGTTCCCTAAGGCCCATGTCTTTTACCACCGACATGCGCCCCTCGTGGCCCACTGCGCCGCCCACGTCCAATTTGCCGTCGGGCCTCAAAGGCAGCTCCACCTTGGGATGGTCCAGATAAGCCTTTACCCGGCCCGGGGAGGATACCGCCACCAGCGTCCCTATGGGGCCGCCGCCCTTCACCGTGATGGTGATGGAGTCGTTCTCGCCTTTGAGCGCGGCGCTCATAAGGAGCGCCCCGGTCATCAGCCTGCCCAGGGCCGCGGTGCACACCGGGGAAGTCTCGTGGATGTCCGCCGCCTCCTGGGCGATAGCCCGGGTGCTGGCCATGATGGCCCTTGCCTGCCCATCCATCAGGGAAATGTGAAGCAACTCGTCCGGTTGATTATATGCCGGCTGCGCCATAACGTGATTCCTTTCGTTTTGAGGGCCTTTCATTGAGGGTCATTCATCTGCCCAACTCCCGCAAAAGCCGGGGGTCCGGGCGCTTTAATGCCGCCACATGCCAGCGAAGTTCACGCTCGCTGGGGTGTTGGAGACTGTGCCCCCCATAGAAGGTGATCCCCGAAAAGCCTGCGCGGGTAAGCCAGTCTGTAAGCTCCGCCTTTTCATGGGCGCGCTGGCGCTGCGTTTCTTCGATGCGCTGATAAAGCCCGTCCTGCTGTTTGACAAAGATGCATAACTCCATATCAACAAGGGCCGTCTTCTTGGAAAAATGGTTCTGCCATAAGTAGGTGATACTCTCCAGGTCGTCCCCCATCAGGTTGTCGCCCAGCACGTTTTCCAGCTTGTAGGGCGTGGAAACGTCAAAGAACAGCCCGCCGCCGGGCCGCAGCGCCTCGTAGGATGCCGCGAAAAAATCCTGCACCTGCCGGGGCGTTGTCAGGTAATTGACCCCGTCGCAGGTGCATAACACGGCGTCCATGGCCCGGTGCAGGTGAAAACTGCACATATCCTGTTTCACAAAGGGGATGGCCGCCCCCTCCTTGCGGGCCTTTTGGGCTGCCTGCCAGAGCATGTCTGGAGAAATGTCTATGCCTGTGACGGAAAACCCCATCCGATACAGCGGAAGTGTGAGAGAACCTGTTCCGCAGGCGCATTCGGCTATCTTACCTTCCCTGATGCCAAACATCGCCATCATCTGCCTGTAAAAGTCCGCCCAGGCGGGATAATTCACATCCGCCATCAGGGCGTCGTACACCTGTGCAAAGGCCGTATACATATGCACCTCGAAGCTTTTGTACCGCCCTGTCAGCCCTGGCGTTTGCGCATGCGTTTGCGGCCCATCTTGCCCCCGATGCGTCCGCTTTCCTTGGCGCTCAAACCCGCCCAGCCCACCTCGGTGACCCGGTCCAGCAAGCCCAGTTCCCGGGCGGTCTCATACTTTTGCCTGTCCCGCTTGGAAAGAAATTCAAACGCGCTGCCCAACTTCATCGCCTCCCCTTTTCTTAAAGGTAGCATGCGCCAAAGGGGGGCCTTACATTCCTTGTGTTCCCTATTCTTCCTCGTCCTCCCCCTCTTCTTCGTCGTCCTCTTCCTGGCTTAAACCCCGGTTCACCTGGGCGCCATCGATGCGGGCGTTGATGAACTTGTCAAACACCGCGTTGGTATAGCTGGCGTAGATGAAGCGGCTCAAAGAATAGCCGATGAGCACATAATACACGAGAACGCCCAGCACCGCCCACTGCAATTGCCCCAGGAACATGACCACCGCAAAGGCGATAGCGATGGGTACAAAGGATAGGAGCCTAAGACCCAGGGATTGGGGCAGACGGCCTATGGATAAAAGCAGCGCATTTCGTATGAGATCGCGGAATTTCAATTTGTATGTAACCATCAAGGGATACATATATATGACTGCCAGGAACCACACTACAACCAGCATGATGGCCAGCACCTGCGGGATCACGAACAAGGGGGTCTGGGCCGCCATCTGCCCATAGAACATCCAGCAGACGTACAAAATCAGCGGCATCAGGGAAGTGATGAAGGAAACAAGCAGCGCCTGCTTCCAGTTCTGCTTGGCCGCATCCTTGAAATCGGCCCAGACGAAAGCATGCTCATCCCTGGCCCAGTTGCGGGTGACATAGCTCACCCCCGCGGAAAAAGGCCCGGTAATGGTAATGCAGGGGATCAAAAAGAGCAGCCACGTAAACAGGATGCCCTGGGCCATATCCGCCGTCAGGGCCCCTGTCTCCTCAGCCTGGGCCGCGCCGGCGTACAGCGCGAAGGCGGAAAACAGCGTGACCAGGATGGCAGGCAAAAAGGGCAGCACATACATAAGGTTCAAGCGCATGAGCCCCGCAAAACGGATGCGCAGCATCTCCCAAAAAAGCTGCCATCTGTTCTTGGGCAGATCCTCCTTGCGGTAATCACCCTTGCCGCTCTTGCCATAATAGTAGCTGTTCATCATTTTCCCGAACATGCACTTTCCTCCTCACTTTACACCACCGATAGTTCATCATATCATATTTTTTATTAAATTTGAAGGCCAAGCCATCGCCTTTCGCATTTCCTTTGGAAAAAGTAGTCATAACCGCTTCCTTTTGCCCCCGGTTCCATGGTACAATGAACCGTCCCGCCAGATAGCGCGGATGCTGTGCTGCCGGTATTTGTCGAATTAGAAATAATTTTTTTGGCAGTGCAAGAAATGGGAAGGGCGAACCGTTTTATGGACGAAGACCGGAACCTCCCGACCCCAAGTGACGAACAAGCCGTGCCCGCCCGGGAAATGGACACGGATTACTTCGAGGAACTGTACCGTAAATACGCCACTGACGTGCTTCGGGTCAGCTACTTTTACTTGGGGGATAGGCAGAAGGCGGAGGATGTGTGCCAGGACGTATTTGTCCGGCTGATCACAAACGCCCCCGTCATCACCGAAGGCCGGGAGAAGGCTTGGCTTCTAAAAGTGGCGCTGAACAGGTGCCGGGATCTTTGGCGCGCCGCATGGGTGCGCCGTGTGGTGCTGGGCACGCCTGCCTTTGAACTCATCCCGGGGCCGGACGATATTGGAAGGTTTACAGACAAGGCGGAAGTGATGGATGCCATCCACCAGCTGCCTGCCAGTTTTAAGGAAGTCATACTGCTGCATTACTACCAGGGATTTGGCATTGCGGAGATCGCGCAGATGATGGATCTGCCGGAGGGGACCATCTCCAGCCGCCTGTCCCGGGGGAGAAAAAAATTGGAGAGCATCCTGAAAGGAGGCGATGCCCGGTGAGACGTATGGAAGACCTGCCCCTGATGGCAGAAGAAGCCTTGGGCGGTTTGACAGCCGGGCAAGACCTGAAGCTGCGCATACGAAAGGCGGCGAGGTCTGGCTTAAAGCCCGCCGCAAGAAATCTGTTCCGTCCTGCGGCTGCGCTGGCTATGGCGGGGGCTCTTGTGCTCCTGGTGGCCGCGGGCAGCCTGCTGATCCCCGGCGTGACCGGGCCGGGCGCGAATCCCGCGGATGGCAATAACATATTTAACAGCCTTCCGGCGGGGCAGTCTACGGGCCAGCCCTTTGCAGCCCGGGCCTTACTGGATGTTCCTCCGGGAAGCATCACCTTGATGGCGGGGGAAAACAACCCGGAGTTCCGCAGCATCTGGGCGCCGCTTAGGGGCGGCAGCTTTCCCCTTATCGGGGTGAATGGCAAGTTCTACCGGCTCATGCAAAACCCCTCCAGCATCCCCCAAAACCTCTTGGGCCAGGATCTGGGCCAAGTATCCGAATTTACGGATGAACCCGCGCTTGCGGACTTCAGCCAGATCATCAGCAATGTTGTGAACCAGGGTGAAACCGTCTACGCCGTCGCCGGCATGGACAGCGCCATGGTGGTCGCCCCGGTAGACGGGCAGCTGCGGGCCTTCCAGCGGGTATCCTTTGCCAACAACGCCGTCATCGGCCCGGAATCCCTTTGGGACACCTTGGGCGCAGGCGTAGGCGTGGTGGGTCTGGAGCTTTCGGGCGTGGGCACCGTCACGGACCCCGGCGCTGCCTCCAGTCTCGTGGATACTCTTTTGAGCAGTGCTTCCTTTAGCAGCGCTGCGGGCCGGGATTCCAGCGGCCAGTCGCTGCTCATCGCGCTTTCCAACGGCCTGACCGTGCAAATGCTGGTGAAAAACGATACCCTTTCCGCATGCGGCTCCTGGTCCTGCCCCGAGTTCTTTGAAGCTTTCCAAAATGCAGTAAATTGATTCACCCAAGCGACAGACGCCGACTCTTTTAATACAAAGAGCCGGCGTTTTTTTCGATTTTGGGATCTTATGCGCGCGCCGCAGCTGTTACAACAATTCGCAGATTCCGGGGCGTATCGTGTAAAATTATCACTTCTTATGTCTGATAACCCTTTTTTTTAGCAAAAGTTACCACAGCCATTCTTATTGTGCTATAATGCTGGCATATTAACGTAATTTTTATCACGTCGCCCCATATTTGCATATTATTTAAGCGAATACGGCAATTTCTTGTGAAGGCTACAAATGAATAGGGAGGCATTGGCAGATGGATGGCATTCGCGTACTCATTGTGGACGATAATGCGGAACTGCGCAGAACGTTAGCGGATTTCCTCAACAAGCAGGAGGGGATCAGTGTTGTTGCCCAGGCGTCCAACGGCATGGAAGCGCTACAGCAGCTGTCGGAACAGCCGGTGGATATCCTGTTGATGGATATTATCATGCCGCAGATGGACGGTTACGCCCTTCTGGAGGAGCTGCGCCGCAGGCCCTTGGAGCCCATGCCCCAGGTGATCGTGCTCACAGCGCTGGGCCGGGATGATTTTATCATGCGGGCGGTGGAACTGGGCGCCCGGTATTACATGGTCAAGCCCTTTGAGGTGCAGGTGCTGGCTGCCAGGATCCGGGAAGTGGCCGGGCAGCCGATCAAGAGCCTGGAGCCTGTGCGCGTGGGTACGGTCGGCCATGGCCAATCACTTGACGAGCGGCTGTCCAGCCTGTTTTTGACCATCGGTATCCCCGCCCATATCAAGGGGTACCAATTCCTTAGGGAAGCGGTAAAGATGGTCATCGATAACCCCGACGTGATCAACCGCATCACCAAGGAGTTGTACCCGGGCATCGGACGCCGATTCAACACCACCGCCAGCAAGGTAGAGCGGGCCATCCGCCACGCCATCGAGGTGGCCTGGAGCCGCGGACGCATCGAGACGCTGAACCGCGCCTTCGGCTGCAAGGTAGCCTCCAAGGAAGATAAACCTACAAACGGAGAGTTTGTGGCGATGATCGCCGACAAATTGTCCATGGAGCGGTCGGCGTAAAAAAATAGGATCGTGCATAGGCACACAGGCAGGGTCGCAATCATAGCGGCCCTGCCTTTTTCATATGTAAAGATGAAATTCATTCACTAAAAGTGTATTTCAAGAACAAGAGATATCATTTTCCTGAAATTCCGCGCATATGCATCACCAGATTGATGCAATCTGGGAGGGACAACAAATATGGAATTACGGATATTGCGCGAAAACGTGGAGCTGGAAAGGCTGGTGGGCAGCGGGAAAGGGCAGGCGTCGGTAGAAGGGGAAATCACCCTGCCCGGCGGGCTGCGGGAAGAGGCCCATGTGCTGCAAACCGGCGCCATGATGGTGATCACCGGAACGGAAGCGTTGTCCGACCGGGTCGCCATCGAGGGGCGGGTAGTCTTCCATGTGCTGTATACCCAGGGCGACCCTACCAAGATATCCGCCCTGGAAGCCGCCACGGAATTCAGCCATGCCATTGAGGTCAAAGATGCGGCCCCCCGGATGATTGCCCAGGCAGGCGGCCAGGTGGAACACGCGGAGGCAGCAGCCTATAACGGCCGGCTGTCGCTGCGGGGCGTCCTGGCATTGGAAGCGCGGGTGCTATCCGCCGCTCCGGCGGGGGTAGTCACCGGCGTTACGGACGTACCCGGCCTGGAAGGGCTCAGCCAGACGCTTTCCCTCCAGCGCACTGTTGGGGAAGGCTCGGCGGAAACGCTGCTCCGGGAGGAATTCGACCTGGCCAAGGGGCTTGATGTGCGGGAGACGCTGTACGGCACCGCCCAGGCCATGGTACAGGAGGTGTCCGGAGGCGAGGGCAAGGCCAATGTTTCCGGCACGGTGCAGCTGGAAGTCTATCACGCATCAAACCTGCCCTCCCGGCCCTTGGTACTCACCAGGCACACCCTGCCCTTTGAACAGGCAGTGGACCTGGGCGGCCAGCGGGGCGATCTTTTGACCGGAAAAGTCGCGGTCAAGGATGTGGCGGTGCTCTCCCAGGACGGGGGCGAGGAAGGTAGGATCCTTCGGGCGGAGGTGCTCTTGGCTGTGTCCGCCTCGGCGGACAAGAGGGAGACCGCCACCGTATGGAAGGACGCCTACACCACGAAGGGCGAAGCCTTGAGCCTGGCGGTCAAACCCCTTTCCTACCGGGTGGGCAACGCCAGGTTCCAAACCGCGGAGAGCGGCAAGCTGATGATCATGCTTCCGGACGGCAGCCCACCAGCCCGGACCATCCTGGCGGGATTCGCCCGGCCCATCCTCACCGATTGGGAGCAGATCGGCGGGCGCTTGAACGCCGAGGGCCTGTTGGAAGTAACTCTTTTGTATATGACTGATGATTCGGATGTCCCTGTAGCCGTCAACCAGGAGGAGCCCTTCAAGGTGGCTTTCGCCTGCGAGGCGGAGGCGGGCGACTGGCTGACGCTGGAGGCCGGGAACATCGATGTGACGGGCATTACCAGCGACCGGGTGGAGATGAAGTACATCCTGCGCATGAACGTGGATGGCAGCCGCCGGGAAGACGCAAAGATCGTCACCGACGTGAAGGCTCAGGACGCAGCCATCCCCACCGGCGGGATCAGTCTTTACTTCGCGCAGCCTGGGGACACCCTATGGGATATTGCCAAGCGCTACAGGGTGCCCAGGCAGCAATTAATCAACCTGAACCCGTCGCTTGTGGATGGCGATGTGAATGCGGGCACGGGCGTGGTAGTGTGGAGGCGCGATGCTTAATCTTTGCACGATTCACTTGTATGTCAAAAGGGCGGGGAAAATCCCAACCCTTTTGCATACGGCCAATGAATCATGCAAGGTGACCCGCACCTGCCCAATCCTTTCAACAGGCTGGGCAGGGCGCTTATAAACGAGGGAGGGCTTTTGCCCTCCCTCGCTGCTCCCGCCGGGGAGTGTAAGGGATGGATATTCATTCAAGCCTGCCGTAGGGCGGGGGCTTGCCCCCGCCGTAAAAAAGCGCCCTATTGTATGGTTTCGGCATTGCAGATGGATGAACCGGGGCGGGGGTGAGCCCCCGCCCAATTTCGTCGGTAGATATTTCACATTTCATAGCGTTTGCGTCCCGCATCGCACGGACACACAGTGTACGCTCCGCCCTCCTGTATCAGGTCGTACATGCTGTGTCTGATCAACAGACGCCCGCACAACTGACCGACGATCACTGATGCCCCTATACAATATACGTGCTTCTTGACGCAATGGATCTAGCCTTTTGTGCAACGCTCCTCCCCCATTTTTCTTCTTGGCATACGCGAAGGGGAAACGGCAAAGAATACCTTTCATCCAGAAAGAGGAGCGTGCACAGTGGACAGCAAGGTCACAAACCGCCAGATATTTTTTGTGGTATGCATCGCGCTGACCACCTACACCAGCATCACCATTCCCAAGGTGATGGCGCAAAGCGCAGGTACGGGCGGCTGGCTGCTGCCCATCGTCATGTCTTTTGTCTTTTCACTCCCAAACATCCTGATCGTTCGCCTGGGGAAAATGTTCCCGGGCCGGGTGGTGTTTGATTACAGTTGGGAGATCGCAGGAAAATTCCTGGCGTATCTTTTCTCCATATATTTTATCCTGTACTATCTGGCAGTGGCAGTTTTTTTGAACGTGCAGCTGACCAGCGTGCTCAAGGCAGAGTTTTTCACCCAAACCCCACACTGGGCCGCCCTTGCGGTGGGCATTGCGGTATTCGGATGCATTGCCTACATGGGAGTCACTAGCATCGCCCGGTTTCTTGAGATCATTGGGCCTATCTTCTTCATCACCACGATCATCCTCCTCGTGGTCATGCTAATACAGGGCGAAATAAACAATATCCTGCCGCTGTTTAGAAGGTCGGAAGTGACGCGCTACGTTTCTGCCCTCCCGAAGATCATCGCACCCTTTCTGGGCGCCGAGGCACTGACGGTCTTTCCCATCACCCGGGAGAACAGCAAAAAGGTTTGCAGGACGGTTTTCTTCGCGTTTGTGTTCGTGGGTCTTGTTTACGTGCTGACCATAGAAAGCTGCATCATGATGCTTGGCATCAAGGATATCCAAAACTATGCCTATCCCTTGATCGAGGCCATCAGGCT
>JAEWAH010000224.1 GCA_023391725.1 Bacillota bacterium
GGGTATAGGATCCGCCCGTCATCCTGTTGAATTCATCAAGCGGGAACAGGATCAGCGACCACACGTTTTCATACTGCTCCGTGTCGCTGATAGTATCCATATTCACCTTGCTCAGGTTGTTCCCGTCCCGGTAGACGGTGGTCTTCAAGTAAACACCCTGAAAAAAATCATTGATTTCAATGCCCTGCGCCTGGGCCTGATCCCGGATCGCCTGCTCTGTCCAGGTTTTATCGATGTCGCTTTCACGAAAGCTTACTTCATGGTCCATGGGATACTGGTCATAGAGCATGCTTCCCTGGCCAATGTATAGCGCCACCGTGGTGCCGATGGTAATAATGGCCATAGCGCTCAGGATGCAGATGCCTGCCAGCCCGGCGGCGTTCAGCTTCATGCGGTAGATCATGCCGGAGATGGAGATGAAGTTCTTGGGCCGGTAGTAGTAGCCCTTGTTTTTGCGGAGCATTTTGAGCAGCGCAATGCTCCCGGTGGTAAAGAGCGCATACGTGCCGATGATGACCAGGATCACCGCTACAAAGAACATGGTAAGGGCCTGGAGGGGATTACTCACCTTATTGGCGATGATGTACCCCGCCGCCATGGCAGCACAGCCGATCAACGCCATCAGCCAGCGGGTCTTGGGTTCCTTTTCTCCCCGCTTTTGACCCTGCAAAAGGCTGATGGGGCTGCTCCTGCGCACCTGCAACTGGTTGTATAGTAGCAGGCAAAAAAATACCGCCACAAACAGTCCACCCGTGATCACCAAGGGCAGGATATTCACCTGAAACGTCAAGGGCGTGGGAATATCCATTAATGCCTGGATCAGCAAAAACATCAGCTTGCTCATGGCTATCCCCAGCCCGATGCCAGCCAGGAGGCTGATAAACAGGATCACCGTTGTCTCATAGAACAGGATCCGGGCGATATGCTTTTTCTCCAGGCCCACGATTGCGTACAGGCCCAGTTCCTTTCTGCGCCGCTTCATGAGGAAGCCGTTGGCGTAGAACAAAAAGATCAGGGCAAACAAGGCCACCACGATCGCGCCCAAGACCATCATGACCGCCATCCCCTGCGCGCCGGGCAGCTTTCGCAGGCCGTCGTTCAGGGCGATCATGGAGAAGGTATAGAACACAAACACCGTTAAAATAGCGCTGAGCACGAAGGAAAGGTACGTCCTGCGGTTCTTCCACAGGTTGGTGATAGCCAGCCTTGGATACAAGCCAATTTTACGCACCCAGCTCACCCCCGGCGCTAAGGGCGGTCAACGCCGTGATGATCTTCTGGAAAAACGCTTCCTGGCCCATATCCCCCCGGTACATTTGGTGGAACACCCGGCCATCACGGATGAACAGCACCCGCCCGGCATAGCTTGCGGCCTGGGCACTGTGGGTGACCATCAAAATGGTCTGGCCGTGCCGGTGGATGCTGTCAAATGTCTGCATCAGGCTTTGAGCGGCTTTGGAGTCCAGTGCGCCGGTGGGTTCGTCCGCCAGCACCAGCCTGGGGCTCGTGATGATGGCCCTGGCCACGGCGGTGCGCTGCTTCTGGCCGCCGGAGATCTCATAGGGGAACTTCGACAAAATATCGGTGATGTGCAGGGTGTCGGCCACCATGGTCAGCTTGGGCTCCATCTCTTTATAGCTTTTCCCGGCCAGCACCAGAGGCAAAAGGATGTTATCGCGGACTGAAAAGGTGTCTAAAAGGTTAAAATCCTGGAACACAAAGCCCAGGTTGTCCCGGCGGAAGGCGGAGATTTCCTTGTCACGGATGGCGGCCAAGTCCTTCCCCTCCAAAAGCACCTGGCCCTCGGTGGGCTTGTCCAGCGAGGCCAGGATGTTGAGCAGCGTGGTTTTTCCGGAGCCCGATTCGCCCATGATGGCGGCGAATTCCCCTTCCTCCACGGAAAAGTTTACGTCCGAAAGCGCCTGCACTTTCTGCGCGCCAAGGAAGGTAGTGTATACTTTTTTTACATGGGTAACGTCGAGTAATGGCATGGCGGATTCCTCCCAAGATGATTTTGCTTACCTCTTGTGCGATATCCATTGTAGCGGAACGATCCGCCGCCTGCCTTAACGCATCCTTACAGGGCCGCCCGCGAAGCTTACAATCCTGTCACATCAAAAAATTTTCAATTCTTTTTCTTCAATGCCAATGAAAACCGTCGTTCCTTTCCCCAGCTCCGACTGAATGGAAAGGCTGTGGCCGAGCTTTGCGGCCGCCTCATGGCAAAGGTACAGCCCTATCCCGGTTGCCCGTTGGTCCAACCTGCCGTTAAGCCCGGTGAATCCCCGCTCGAACACCCGGGGCAGATCCTCACGACGGATGCCGATGCCGGTATCGCCGATGGCCAGGGTTTTTTCGTCATGCAGAAAAATGCTCACCGTGCCCTGGATCGTATATTTGATGGCGTTGGAAATGACCTGCTCCAATATAAGCGAAAACCATTTTTCGTCCGTGAGCACCTGGGCAGAAAACGGTTCCATTTCCAGGGCGATCTTTTTGTGGATGAACAGCAGGGAATACTTTTTGACGGCCTTCTTGACCAGTTCGTACAGATCATAGTAGCGCAATTCCAGGTCGGCGCTCAAGCTGTCCAGCCGCAAAAACTGCAAGGCCATGTCGGCGTACTGGCCGATCTTGAACAGCTCCGCCTCCATCTGATGCACATCCTGCTCGCCGCCCTCCTGCAATAAAAGGCGCAATGCAGAAATGGGCGTTTTGATTTGATGAACCCAAAGGGTATAGTAATCCTCCTGCTCTCTTTTCTGCCTCACCTGGGCGTTTTTCTCATCAAGGCGTTCCTGCGCCAGGGCAAGCAAAAGCGCCCGGTAATCGGCCTCCATCAGCCCTCGGGCGGGGGGCAGCGCCTTTTGAAGATCCTCCAGGGCATTTTTACAGCCGTTGAGCAGCACATGACGGTGGTAGTAACGGGAAAAGGAAACGATGCCAACGATCAGCACCAGCAGCCCAGTGAGTTCCAGCGCGTACAATAGCGGAGCCATATCCATATGGGATAGGCTTCCCACAAGTAAAAAAAGCCCCGCTGAAAAGGCACAGAGCAATAGCGTCCCCGCCCGGTCGCGGAGGAAATAGACCAGCACTTTTAAAGGCGGCTGACGCTTCATGGCTGGGCCTCCACCAAATATCCCAGACCCTTTTTCGTGACGATGAAGTCATCAAGGCCCGCGTCCTCCAGCTTTTTGCGCAGGCGGGCAATGTTCACAGTAAGGGTGTTATCGTCAATGAATTCGTCGCTGTCCCACAGCTTTTGCATAAGCGTGTCCCGGGAGACGGTGTTCCCCTTGTTCTCCAGCAATAATTGCAGCATTTTCATTTCATTGCGGGTAAGCTCTATCTTTTGATCGCGGTAAAAGAGCGTACCCTCCCCCACATGGAACACCGCGCCCCGGTGCGTGAGCACGGAAAGCTGGCCCTGATAATCGTAGCTTCGGCGCAAAAGGGCCTGCACCTTGGCTACCAGCACGCTTAAGTCAAAGGGCTTGGTCAGGTAATCGTCCCCGCCCATAGACATGGCCATCACGATATCCATATTGTCTGTGTGGGAGGACAAGAAGATGATGGGCGCCCGGGAAGTTTTGCGGATCTCGCCGCACCAATAGAACCCGTTGTAAAAGGGCAGGGAGATATCCAGCAGGATCAGGTGCGGCTGCTCCCGGTGAACTGTTTCCAGCACCCGGGAAAAATCCGCAACGGCCAGCGCCGTATAGCCCCATTTGGCCAGGTGGCTTTCCAGCACCCCGGCAATGGTCAGGTCATCCTCCACGATGAGGATCTTGTAGCCCGGCATGCGCTCCCCTCCCCGGGAGGATTATAACATACGCAGGGGTTTGTGGAAAGTGCTGCCAAGCAAAGGCTTTGAGTAAGCACCGAACGAAAAGGATTCCGTCATTGCGAGTAAAACGAAGCAATCCATAAACCCTTGCGGCATATGGATTCCTTCGGTCCGCATGCGTCATTGCGAGCAAAGCGAAGCAATCCATAAAAAGGCTCCTTTTGAAAGGAGCTGTCGAGCGAATCGAGACTGAGGATTGCCGAAGAGGCTATGGATTGCTTCACTTCGTTCGCAATGACGCACCCTAATTATTCATCGTCTGCTAAAGAGAAAAGCATTTGGAGATCACAAGTGCGCCCTGTATTCCGCCGGAGATTTACCTGTAATGCGTTTAAAGTTCTTGGAGAAGTGAGCCACGTCCGCAAAGCCTACCTGTGTGGCAATCTCGTGGACCCGA
>JAEWAH010000236.1 GCA_023391725.1 Bacillota bacterium
GCGGTATGGCGACATGCCCCCCAACCCCGCGTTCCCCATCGCCGAGAAGGACAAGGACCGCGTGCTGCACGCCAGGCTCAGTATTGAGGGTGGTGAACTGATGTGCGCCGACAGCTCGCAGCGCAGCCAGAGCGGCGACAATATGTATGTTTCCATCACTACGAAGGACGAGGCAGCGGTGAGGAAGGCCTGGGATATCCTGAAAGAGGACGGAGAAGTCTACATGGAGCTGGCCCCTTCATTTTTTGCCAATGCGCACGGCTCCCTAAGGGACAAGTACGGCATCAACTGGATGTTTACCGCGATGAAGTAAGCCGTTGATTCCCCTTCATAAGAGGGGAATTTTTTTGCTTTCTTTGCCTTGCATTCTCTTAAGTAAACAATGATTTAGCGGGGCTGTAGGCGCCACAAACCAGGGAAAAGGAAAGGCCTCCCAAAGGCTTCCCCTTGAGTTCCGGAGCCTCGCGCCGCCTGTGGCGGATGAAGCGAAGCGGAGGAAACTTGCGGAAACGAGCAATGCCAGCATAGCGCAGCAGTGAGACGATTGAGCAAGCCGAGTGGCTAGCTGTCGCCTGCAGGCTCCTTGCGAGGTGCCACATCGCTTTGTACCGACACCTCTTCCGCCTCCTTCGTCGGCACCTTCCCCTCAAGGGGAAGGCTTTTGATTGGGTGATTTCATGCAACTGAAGTTTAGCTGCTTGATATGAATGATCGCACCGCTAAATCATCGTTTACTAAGGGAGGCCCTGCTAATTGCTAAATCCTCATTTGCTGAGGGGAGGCTGTCACCAGGGGGATTGAACCCCGCCCCCGCCCCCGGCATCCTGCGAATCCATCCCCTCTTGCGGCCAGGGAAGTTTTCCCTGGCCACATTTTTACCATAAGAAGCAGGAAAACCACCTTCGCGCTTGGAACAAATACAATGATCCTGAACGTATCATTCTGTGTTTATATTGCTTTATTTTGAAAGGAAGAGAAGTCCCATGCCCGCAAAGTCTTTCCCCCGCACCACGGTAGGCGGCGTTTCCCTGCCGCGCATGATTATCGGCACCAACTGGATCCTGGGATACAGCCACACCAGCGCCGCCGCTGACGAGCAGATCAAGCAGCGCTACGCCACTGGCGAAGCCGTGTCGGAGATTCTGGAAACGTATCTTGAGCACGGCATCGACGCCATCATGTGCCCCTTAAACGGCAACGACGCCTTTTTGAAGGGCATCCGCCTGGCCCAGGAGCGCACCGGGAAAAAGCTCATCATCATCGACACGCCCATTTTGAACGTGGACGATACCAAAGAGGCTCGGCGCGAGGCCGAAGCTGTCATTAAGACGTCCCAGAAGCTGGGCGCCACCTTCTGCATGCCCCACCACCAAAGCGCGGAGCAGCTGGTGAACAAGAACAAGCGTACCATGGACCGGCTGCCGGATTACCTTGCCATGGTCAGGGACGCGGGGATGATCCCGGGGCTTTCCGCCCATATGCCGGAGCTCATTATCTATTCGGATTTGAACGAATATGACGTGCAGACGTACATCCAGATCTACAACTGCGCGGGTTTCCTCATGCAGGTGGAGATCGAATACATCCACAAAGTGATCTGGCAGGCGAAAAAGCCCGTGATGACCATCAAGGCCATGGCGGCCGGCCGGGTATCGCCATTTGTGGGGCTGACCTTTTCCTATGCCACGCTTAGGCGTTGTGACATGGTCACGGTGGGCGCCTTCTCCAAGGAGGAAGTGCTGGAGGATATCGAGATCGCCCAAGCTGCCATCGAGCGCCGCGCGCCCGATTTGGAAGGCCGCGACAGCCCCAGCAAGAGCGACGTGATGCCGGAATAGGTGGGAGTAGCGGTAGGCTCCCCGGCTCTTGCATGTGTTTTGCCCGGCAAAAGGGATGAAGGAGGATTGGAGAGCCTGATCATCACGGATTTTACACGCGTCCATATAGAAAAGGCGCAAGCACTGGCCTGGGAGAATTACCAGGAGGAGATGCGCTTTGTTCCCACATTGCCTTCCATAGAGAGGCTGCCGGACCTTCAGGCGTATGCGGATAACGGCCTTGGCGTAGCGGCGTTTGAGGGCGAGCGGATACTGGGATTCCTTTTGTCCGTACCGCCGTTTCAAAACGCTTTCGGCTCCACCAGCGCCACAGGCGTATTTTCGCCCCTTGGGGCAAACGGCGCGGTCAAAGAGGACCGCTCAAAGGTTTATGCCCGCATGTATCAGGCGGCGGGAGAAAAATGGGCAAAGGCCGGGGCATCCTCCCACGCGGTCTGCCTGTATGCCCACGATCAGCAAGCCCAGGAGCAATTATTCCGTTACGGCTTCGGGCTGCGGTGTGTGGACGCGATACGCGCCATGGAGGAAATCGATGAGATCGATGTTTTCCCCTGCGCGGGGTACCACTTTCACGAGCTTGCTCCCAATGAATTCCCTAAAATACTGCCGCTGAGGCACAAGCTGGACGGTCACATGGCGGAAAGCCCGGTGTTTATGCCCCGGAAGCAGGAAGATCAGGAATCCTTTTTGAAGGAGGCCAAGGAATCCCGGGCCATTTATTTCGCCGCCAAAGAGAATGATCAGATCGTCGCGTATATTGGGGCGGCGCTGGATGGTGAGACCTTTGTGTGCGATACGCCGGGGTATTTGCACGTGAACAGCGCGTATTGCATGCCGGAGCACAGGGGAAAAGGCCTCCATCAAAAGCTGCTTGGTTTGCTTATACAGAAACTGAAAGGGAACGGATATACACACCTGGGCGTTGATTTTGAAAGTATCAATCCCAACGCTTATGCTTTCTGGCTCAAATACTTCCAGGCGTATGGTTACAGCGTTGTGCGGCGCATTGACGAGGCGGCAGTAACGATTCCTTGACCGCGAATGGGGTCTGATGCGGCGCAGGGGACGGTCCCTTGTGCTCACCAACACACCGAAAATCATAGCACGAATTATTGTTCCTAAGGGCCTTAAGAGAGGCCCTTTTTGTTTT
>JAEWAH010000270.1 GCA_023391725.1 Bacillota bacterium
CCGTCGCCTCCTCCCCGCCTGTTCTTTCGTTGTTCCAAGCCTTGGCAATATCGCGCGCTTTAGGTAGAATGGGAAGAGCCTTTTGTATACAAGGCAAGGAGGAGCATACTGATGCGCAGGATCGCCATGACAACGCCGCTTGTGGAGATGGACGGGGACGAGATGACCCGCATCCTCTGGCTTAGGATCAAGGAGCTTTTGCTGCTCCCGTATATTGACTTAAAAACGGAATATTACGACCTGGGCCTGCCCATGCGGGATAAGACCGAAGACCGCATTACCCAGGAAAGCGCTCTGGCCGCGAAAAAGTATGGCGTGGCGGTGAAGTGCGCCACCATCACCCCCAACGCCCAGCGGGTGGAAGAATACTCTCTCAAGAAGATGTGGAAAAGCCCCAACGCTACCATCCGGGCAATATTGGATGGTACGGTTTTCCGCGCCCCTATCCTGGTCAAGGGGATCAGCCCTACCGTGCGTACCTGGAAGGCGCCCATCACCATCGCCAGGCACGCCTACGGCGACATCTACAAAAGCGCTGAGATGAAAGTGGAAGGACCCGGCAAGGCGGAACTATTGTTCACCGGCGCTGATGGCAATGAAACGCGCCTGCCGGTGTTCGATTTTGAAGGCCCCGGCATCCTGCAGGCCGTGCATAACACCGAAAGCTCCATCAGGGCTTTTGCCCATGCGTGCTTTACGTATGCGCTCTCCGTCAGGCAAGACGTATGGTTTTCCACCAAGGATACCATTTCAAAGACATATGACCACAGGTTCAAGGACATCTTTGCGGAGATCTTTGACCAGGAATACAAGGATGCCTTCCGGAAGGCAAAAATCGAATATTTCTATACCCTTATCGACGATGCGGTGGCCAGGGTGATCCGCAGCCCCGGCGGGTTCATCTGGGCCTGCAAAAACTACGATGGGGACGTAATGAGCGACATGGTGGCCACGGCCTTTGGCTCACTGGCCATGATGACAAGCGTACTTGTGTCCCCCGGCGGCGCGTTCGAATACGAGGCTGCCCACGGCACTGTCACAAGGCACTATTATCAATATCTGAAGGGCGAAACCACCAGCACCAACCCGGTGGCAACCATCTTCGCCTGGACGGGTGCGCTGCGCAAGCGTGGCGAACTGGACGGTTTACAAGACCTGCAAACCTTTGCCGAAACATTAGAAAAAGCCACTCTCGATACCATCGAAAGTGGCGTGATGACAAAGGATCTTGCGGCGCTTTATGAAGGCGAGGCCAAGTCCGTCAGCAGCGAGGAGTTTTTGCAGGCCGTGGCGCAAAGGCTGTAGCCCAATCCCTTTCCAACCAATGCAGCTTTATGCAAATAGTCCGGAAGCCCAGGCCGCGATCTCCTGATAATGGACGATCACTGCCAGTATCGCCAGGTGCAGGGGATAGGCGGAATAGCCCAGCCATTTGGGCAGCTTCCAATGGGTATTGGTGGGGAATACCATCAGCGGCAGCGCCATCCAGGCCATGGTCTGGGTGCGCAGAAAAGGCGTGATCATGGCTGCGACATCGGGGTTATCCGGCATGGGCAGGGTCCAGCCGAAAAAGGTGGTATTGGCCCCGCCGCTGCCCCAGAACAGGCAGAAGGTCAGGAACGTCACGGCCAGGGCGCTTCGGCTTTTTCTGGCCCCGTACAGGATCAATACGAAAAAAACGCCCTTCCAGCCGTAGTCCGGATTTAGAATCGCGCCAAGGACGAGCACCAGCACAGGCCCCCATATGTGGCTGAAATATTGTTTTTCTTTTAGGGCTATGATCCCCAGCAGCCCCAGCAGCAGTGTGAGGAAGATGTTGGGTTCTGTCCAGGTGTGGCCGAGCCCTGCCATAAAGAAGGGCTGCGATACAAGCCCGATCACGGCGATGCGCAAAGCGTAGCGCCATTCGTTGCGCGTATATTCCGACCCCACCACCAGGCACCAGGCGTATAGGGGAAAGGCGATGCGGCCCAGCAGGCGCAGTTCATGAATCTGGGGAAAGAGCATCTTGCCCGAGTGGTCGATGATCATAAAAACAAGCGCCAGGAGTTTCAAAAAGCTTGTATCCGTATTGCCCTGGATATTTACCTGGCGGGGCGCCAGCCCATGACTCATACCCACCGCCTCCTCAGCCGCCATTATAGCACAGTGCCAAAGCATGGGACAAGATGGAAGTGCGTTATCCTTCCACCGTAATGTTCCTGATCCACTTGCCGCGCCTGACGATATGAAGCGCCAGGACGATCTTGGCATTCATCAAAAATTGTACGATAAAGACTGCGGTTAGCAAGGAAATCTTCCCCTGACCTAAAAACGCCATGGCAAGGCTTACAGGGATGGGCAGCAGCCACATGTAGCCGCTGTCCAATAGGGCCGCGCTTCTGGCATCTCCCCCTGCCCGAAGGCAGAAGAAGCAGAAGGTGTATACCGCGCTGACAGGAAAGAACAGGCTGTAGATCAGCGTCAATTGAGTGGAAAGGCCGCGCAGGTGCGCCTGTACCGGAAAGATATACGGAAAGGCGAAGGAGGCTGCGCCGCTCACCAGCGAGCAACCAAGAGCCATCAAAAATTGCAGCATTAGCAGCTGTTTGCAGCTCTGTCTGGCCTTTGTAAGGTTCCCGGCCCCCAGCTCCGTGCCGATCAAAACTGATATGGCGGATGACATGCCCATGGTAAACACAAAGCCAATCATAAACGCCTGATCTGCGATCACCATGGCCGGGATGGAGGGTTCATCCAGTCTGGCATAGACCCAGAAAAATACGTTGAGCCCCAAACTCCACAAAAGCTCGTTGACCGTCAGTGGCACTGCACGCAGAGCAAAATATTTCAAAATTCCCGGACGGATATGGGTGAAGGCATTCAGACGCAGGGTGAAAAAGTTCCGGCGCCGCAGGAGTATCCAAAGATAAACGCACATTTCTATCGTGCGGGCGAGCAGGGTTCCCAGAGCGCTTCCGGCTACGCCCATTTTCGGCATGCCGAGCTTGCCAAATATGAATATGTAGTTGAAAAGCGCATTCAATAAAAGGGCACTGATGCTTACGATCATGGGCAATTTGTTTTTCCCCAGCGCCCGCATGGAAAAGATGCAGACCGTGGAAACGGCTGTGGGAAGATAACTGATGCTCAGCACTTTCAAAAAGGTCACGCCAAGAGCGATGGTGCTTTCATCCTGAACGTAAATGCCCATAACCTTTTCCGGGTAAAAGAATAGCGTGCAGGCATATAAAACGGAAATGAATCCGCCCAGGAGCATCTCAAGAGAAAACAGGCTCTGGCACTGGTCGCGCTCTCCAGCTCCGTAATATTGGCTGATCAAAAGCCCGCCGGCCCCGGTGAGCCCGAAAAAGAATCCGTTGTAGATCATGGCTGGCTTGTTGGCCACGGCCACCGCGCTCATGCTGAGTTCTCCAAGCGAGCCCACCATCACCGTGTCCACCACATTGAACAGGGTGTTGATGAGCTGCTGGATCACCACCGGGATCATCACCGCCAGCGCGCTTTTGTAAAAGCTGCGGCTGCCAAAGTATGTGCGCATGTAGGCCCTGTCAAGGCGCATAAAAAAACTCCTTCTACGGATGAGGTTGTAACCTTTATATTTTATCAGGGAAAACCAGGGAAAGCAACCCCAAGGCGGTGTGCATCCGGCTTACAAACAAATAAAGCCCCTCCTGCCTTGCCTTCCCCTTTAGGGGAAGGTTGCCCCGCAGGGCCGGATGAGGCATGGCTGTTCCATTCCCCTCCCTCTGAGGGGTGGCGCGCAGCGCCGGGGTGGTTGGCGGCGCGGCATTGCATAACCGTGATGGAGGAAGAAAAACCAATCCCACGGGAAATTTCTCAAATCTCTTTTCATTCTTTCGCCCTCTGTGTAAAATACTAGGAGGACAAACTGTTTTTGCGAGGAGGCAAACGCATGAAGCGTGTGATATTGACTGTTCTGGATGGCGTTGGGGTAGGCGCACTGCCCGATGCCGCTAATTATGGGGATGTAGGCTCCAACACCCTGGCCCATGTGGTGGAGGCGGCCAGGCCCAGCCTGCCCAACATGGCATCCATAGGCCTGGGGCAAATAGACAGTGCGGGCTATCCCGAAGACCCCAAGGCCAAAGGCGCCTTTGGTAAAGCCCTGGAGAAATCGCCCGGCAAGGATACAACCACCGGCCATTGGGAGATGGCGGGGCTGCGCCTTTTTACACCGTTCCCCACTTATCCCAACGGATTTCCCCCGGAAGTGATGGACGCTTTTGAAAAGGCTATCGGCATCGGGACCTTAGGCAACAAAGCGGCTTCCGGCACGGAGATCATCGTGGAGCTGGGGGAGGAGCATCTGCGCACAAAAAAGCCCATCGTGTATACCT
>JAEWAH010000312.1 GCA_023391725.1 Bacillota bacterium
AGAAGCCAGGCCTGGTGGTTGATGCCCGCGATCTGCCACTGCATCTTTTCATCGTACTTCATGCCCAGGCCTTCCAAAAGGTGCGGCACGCAGACCTGAACGCTGTGGCAAAGCCCCACGGTTTTGACAGAAGTCAAGCGCAGCATGGCCCCGGTGAGCATGGCCATGGGATTGGTGTAGTTTAAGAACCAGGCGTTGGGGCAGACCTCTTCCATGTCCTTTGCAAAGTCCAGCATCACGGGGATGGTGCGCAGCGAACGGAAAATGCCGCCGATGCCCAGGGTATCGGCGATGGTCTGCCGAAGGCCATACTTCTTGGGGACCTCAAAGTCGGTGACGGTGCAGGGCTCGTACCCGCCTACCTGGATGGCGTTGACAACGTAATTGGCATCTTTCAGCGCGGCCTTGCGGTTTTCGACGCCAAGGTAAGCCTTGATGGTGGCCTTGCCGCCATGATTGCGGTTGATGGATTCCAGCATCAGCTGCGATTCCTTCAGCCTCTCGGGATTGATGTCATACAGCGCGATCTGTGAGCCTTCCAAAGCTGGCGTGAGCATGCTGTCCCCCAGCACGTTCTTGGCAAAAACAGTGGAACCGGCTCCCATAAAAGTGATCTTTGGCACAGGTCTTTCCTCCTTATTGATGTTGGTTAAGGGGCTCTTTAAAGGTCTTCCCCATTGTCCCACCTTGATATTTTCTGCGGTATTCCGTGGGGGACATCCCCACGATCCGCTTGAAAAGCTGTACAAAATACTGCTGGCTGCCGATACCCACGGCGGTGGAGATGTCACGCAGCGTTCCCCGGGTATTCGTAAGCAGGTCCTGGGCCTTTTTGATGCGCACGTGGTGGATGTAATCTCCCAGCGTCATGCCCATATGCTCCTTGAACAGGCGGTGCAGATGGGTGGGATGGATATGCAGCCTGTCTGCCATCTGCTGGATGGTAATGGACTCCGTGCAGCATTCGCCGATGATATTAAGGGCCGAGGCGACGTACTGGTTGTGGATGGGGGCGCTCGCCGTCTCCAGCGATAAAAGCCGCCGCCTGGCGATGAACAGATTCACCTGGGCGCACAGGAAGGAGCAAAGGCGCTCGGCCTGGGCATGGGCGCTGTCCGCCAAAAGGATAATCTGCTTGATGAGCCCGTAGATGGTATCGTCTGCATCGGTAAGCACCAGGTAGGGGACGGGATGATCCAGCATATACCGGAAGGCTTCGCTTGATTCATACATCCCCCTGGTGGTGGGGCAGCGCTTGTCCAGCAGCTCATATTGGTATTCGATGTTCATGATGCTGCACAAACCCATGGAGGCGTCAAAGCGCAGCGGCTGATGGAAGACCGTGGCATCCAGCCAGATGAACTGCTTGCGCCCGATCCGTACATCCTGCCCTTCCACAGTCAGAGACAGCGCGCCCTCGTTGACGTACATGACCTCGCAAAGGGTATGGGCGTGGCTCATTTCCTCCTTCGTGGTGTGGATCATATCTGCCCGGTCGTAATAGGCATGTACGACGGGGACGTAATCCTCTGTTTTGTAGAAAGAGGAAAAAATGGAATGCAACGGCGCTTCCTCCTTCCTCAGTGCATGGGCGCGCTGACGGTTTCGTAGTGCTGCTGGGCGATTTTGTAATCACACGTTACATTGTAGGATTTGCGGAAACTTTGGGGCGTCATACCCACCTGCTGCTTAAACACCCGGCAGAAGTACTGCTGGGTGGAAATCCCCACCAGGCAGGCGATATCGGCCATGGGGATATCCGTTCGCATGAGCAGAGTCTTGGCTTTCCCCATGCGCAGCCGAGTCAGGTATTTGCCGATGCTACACTCGGTCTCGGCCAGGAAAAGGCGGTGCAGGTGCCCGGCGTGGATGCCCACGTGGCTGGCGATATCGTCCGTCGTGATGCTTAACATGTAATTGTCGTGGATGTATTGCACAGCCGAGCGCACATGCTTGTTGTAGCGGCGGATCTTGTTCCCGTCCTCACCCAGCGCCGTGGCAATGACAAGCATCAGGTACGCCAGGGCGGAGGCTGTGTACACGCGGCGCTCCTGGGCCTCAAAGTGGGCATAGGCCTGAAGGCTGCGCAGCGTGGTGAGCACCAGGGCAAAGCTGTCGTGAAACACCAGTGCCCCGTCCGGCTGGGCGCAAAGGCGCCGGTAGTCGCCATAGCTTACGCTAAGGTCGCCAAGGGAGCAGCCGAAAAAGCCCCCTTCGTCCACGCCGAAATCCAGCTGGGCCAAAAGCACATCCTCCGTGGGGGATGCGATCTTGTAGGAAACGCAGCCTTTGAACAGCAGCATCCGCGTGCCGATCAAATGAACGGTCTGTTCACTCAAGACCACTTCACAGTGGCCGCTTGAGGCGCATAGCAACCGGTACATGCCGGCGGGGGAGCATTGCTCCAATGGGCGGTCCGGCGCCATGGTTGTAAAAGAAGAAAGGAAAAAGCTTTTCTGGCAAGCCGGCTGACGATGCTCCATTGCGCTTTTCCCCCTTCTATGCCTATGATCGCATATGCATAGTATACAAAGACAAGTTCATCTGCACAAGAAGGGAATAAGGGGATTTGCGATTTTTGATTGCACAATCCTCGCGCGTATTCTGCGCCCAGGCGCACGGCTAGAGCAGTCCTGCCAAAAGATGTAAGGATATTGAACAAAATGGATAAGAATATTATGGCGTTGCGCATAGGGAATTGAAGGGAAGGACCTCTATGCTCCGCATGTAAATTGTTTCACTCCGGCAAACGCGCAAAACCCGCGCCGATCGAGATCTGCTTGCTGGACGATGCTGCCATAGATAGAGTATACTGGCTTTGACATACGCTTACCGATGATTTTTTTTGCCGAAAGGAGCGCCTGCATGAAAGTGATACAAAAGCCATGGCTCAAGCTCAAGGAGACCATTGATCAAACGGACCATGACCTGATCCATGACCTTGAAAAACTGTGTGCCTGGGAAGATCACACGGCGCTTAAGCTGGAACTGGATTACAAGATGGGCGTTCCATGCGCCAGCGGCAGGGCGGAGAGCGCCCGGGATGTGAACGAATTCCTGTATTTTGACGGGCAGGAACTAATCGGCTATATCGGGATCGGTGCGTTTGGCCAGCCGGTGGAAATAAACGGCATGGTGCACCCTGCCTACAGGCGGCAGGGCGTATTCACCGCGCTCTTTTCCTGGGTGAGGGCGGAGCTTACGCGCAGGAATGCGCCGGAAGCTCTGCTTCTTTGCGACAGGAATTCTGTCGCCGGGCAGACGTTCATCAAAAGGACCGGGGCGGTACATGAGCATTCGGAATATGAGATGTACTTAAGGCGCGAGGTCGGGAAGCCTTCCGGCGTGATCACCCTGCGCAAGGCGGTCAACGCGGACGCCCATGAGATCGCCAGGCAGAACGCCATCTACTTTGGCGATAGGGAAGAGGAACCTCCTCATGAAAACGTGATCCTTCCCGAAGAGGAGGAAAAGAGGGGGATGACCATCTATCTTGCGGAGCTTGATCAGCAGGTGATCGGCAAGATCCACCTTCAGCTGCTTAATGGCGTTGGCGGGATCTACGGCGTGGGCGTGCTGCCGGAATACCGCAGCCGTGGGTTTGGGAGGGAACTATTGCTTCAGGGCATCGCGAAGCTGAAAGAAGCAGGCGCCCGGGACATCATGCTTCAGGTGGCTGCCGGGAACGACCGCGCCCTGGGCCTGTACCAGTCATGCGGTTTTGAGGAAACATCCGTGATGGACTATTACAAGTTTACAATTCAGGGCGGGTGTGCTAAGATTTCATACAAATGATTTTCAAATGATATTTGAGAGGGTAGGGTGGTAGTATGATTTGTATCCGCAATGGTCTTATCCATGACGCTGTGAACCCTAAGCCTTATGTCGCCGATATTTTGATCGATAAGGGCAAGATCAAGGCCATCGGCGAAAAGCTTCCCGCCAAGGGCGCCAAGGTGGTGGATGCCGCAGGCCTCGAGGTTTATCCCGGCTTTGTGGAGGCCCACGGCCACAGCGGCCTGGACGGCTACGGCATCGGGTATGAGGGCCAGGATTACAACGAAATGAACGATATCATCTCCCCGCAGCTTAGGGCCATCGACGCTATCCAGCCCATGGACTATGCCTTGAAGGAAGCCCGGGAAGGCGGGGTCACCTGCATGTGCGTGGGCCCAGGCAGCGCCAATGTGCTGGGCGGCACCTTTGCGGCCATCAAGCCTGTGGGCGTTAGGGTGGAAAAGATGCTGGTCAAGCGCGAATGCGCCATGAAATGTGCCTTTGGCGAAAACCCCAAGCGCTGCTACCGCGACAAGGGGGACTCCACCCGCATGTCCACCGCGTCAAAGCTTCGGGAAATGCTCTTTAAGGCCAAGGAATACCAGCAGAAGCTGGAAGCCGCCGGGGACGATCTTTCCAAGCGCCCCGCCTTTGATATGAAACTCAATTCCCTTTTGCCGGTATTGCGCCGGGAAATGCCGCTGAAGGCCCACGCCCACCAGGCGGACGATATGTTCACCGCGCTGCGCATCGCCAGGGAATTCAATGTGGACATTACTTTGGAGCACTGCACCGAAGGCCATCTCATTGCCGAGGAACTGGCACAAGAAAACGTGCCCCTGGCGGTAGGCCCCACGCTGGGCCATGCCACGAAATTTGAGCTTCGCAACAAAAGCTGGGAGACGCCGGGCGTTCTTCAAAAGGCGGGCTGCCAGGTATCCATCATCACCGATTCCCCGGTGATCCCCCAAAAGTATCTGCCGCTGTGCGCGGGGCTGGCTGTGAAGTCCGGCATGGACCCCTTCGGCGCGCTGCAAGCCATCACCATCAATCCGGCCAAGCATATCGGCATTGCGGACCGGGTGGGCTCCCTGGAAGCTGGAAAGGACGCGGATATCGTGATCACCGACGGCTCCCCCTTTGAAGTGAGCACGACGGTAAAGATGGTGTTCATCGACGGGGAGCGGATCTTCGCGCAGGCGTAAAAGAAGAGCTGGCCATAAGCGGCGTCTTAAAGAGCATTATATCTGCAGCTTGTGCTTGCAATTTATGGCAAGGTTGGATATACTACTGCTCAAACCATGGAAAGGGGCGCAAAGCCGTGCTCAAAGCAGTGTTTGACATCCGGAATAATGAATATGCCAAGTCTGAGTCCAAACATTGCGGTAGTCAGGCTTTGGCTCTTTTTGGTTTTCCTGATCTGGTGTAGCAAAGCTGCATCCTAATCAAAAACCAAAAGCGGCCAAGATAAAAAGCTTGGCCGCTTTTCTTTATACCAACAGGGAGAGGGAGGGCTTTGATATGATGAGATCACTGGAAACCGGGCGCTTGATCCTTCGCAAATTTACCCCGGACGACCTGGATGCTGTCCAAAGCTACGCGGCCATTACGGAAAACGCTATTTACATGGAGTGGGGGCCCAACACGCAGGAGCAGACACAGGTGTTTATTGATAGGGCGATTTCGCAAGCGGAAGAGGATCCCTGCGTGAATTACCAATATGCTGCTGTGCTCAAGGATACCGGCAGGCTCATTGGCGGCTGTGACCTGAATCTATCAAGAGATAAAGCGGAAATTGGTTGGATACTGCACCGTGATTTCTGGAAGCAGGGCTACGGGCCCGAAATGGGGGAAGCCATGCTGAAGCTTGGTTTTGACGAGCTGCACCTGCACCGCATCATCGCCCGCTGCGACGCGGAAAATTACGGCTCCTACCGCGTGATGGAGAAGATCGGCATGCGCCGGGAGGGGTTGTTCATCGAAGGACGCCCGGCGAATAAGCTGTCGGATCAAAAATACGGCGATGAACTAGTCTATGCCATCCTAAAAGAAGAATGGGACACTCGCAAGGAAATAGCATATTACAATGCCCTTCCATTTGAGTTTGAAGCATTTTTAAACCTTGGGGAACTGTCCCAAGACGGGATCTACCTTGTTTGCACGGCAAAAAGTCCGGCCATTCCCGAGAAGAAATTTGTGCCCGCCTATCACTTTGCCGTGTGCAAGGGTGGGGAAAAGATCGGCGACATTGACCTGCGCATTGGGTATACCGATGGGCTGTATTACGGCGGCAATATTGGCTATAGCATTGATGAAAAGCACCGCGGCAACGGATACGCGGTGACCGCCTGCCGCCTGCTTCGGCCCTTGGCAAAAGCCCACGGCATGAAAAAGCTGCTGATCACAAACAACCCTGCCAATACAGCGTCAAGGCGCGTCTGCGAAAAACTTGGGGCGCGGCTTGTGCGTAAGGCGAGGCTGCCCGAGTGGCATGACCTGTATAAGGCAGGCGGGCGGTTTGAGAACATATTCGAATGGGATGTGGAGTAACCGGGAGCATAAAAGCTGCGGCAAACAATCACCTGCATATAAAGGCAGTTTTGTGTGAAGGCACAGGCTGCTTTTTTTGATTTTGGCGTAACAAAAAAATGACACCTTTACAAAATATGGAGTGTTTTCATCCGGGCTTTCGCCTACTATACTATAGACAGAAAAAACCAACCGTGGTAAAAAATACACACCTGTGGAGCTTGGAGGGACATATGAGCATGGAGCATGCCGGCCTCAAGCGAGAAATGAACAGGCCTTCTCCCGGGTACGTACGCAAGCGCCCGGGGTTTTGGCATCGCTTTATACGCCAGTGGGGCCTGCAGGCGATGGTGATCCCCGGCGTGATCTGGATGATCGTGTTCAATTACCTGCCCATGGGCGGTATCGTGATGGCCTTCAAAAACTTCCGCCTTTCCTACAAGTCCATCTTTCAGGGCGCCTGGGTTGGGTTTGGCAATTTTACGGAATTTTTTCATGATGACTATTTTGCCATCACCATGGCCAATACGCTTGGCATCAGCGCCCTGCGGCTCATTATCGGATTCCCGCTGCCCATTATCTTTGCGCTGCTGCTAAACGAACTGCACCATCTGCGCTTCAAAAAGATTGTGCAGACGGTATCGTATCTGCCCCACTTCCTCTCATGGGTTGTTTTGGGCGGGATCATGATCACGTGGCTTAGCAAATCCGGTGTCATGAACGATGCGCTTCTGGCCCTTGGTATATTAAAGGAACCCGTCTCCTTTCTGGGCAAGCCCTCCTACTTCTGGGGCGTTGCGCTAATCTCCGACAGTTGGAAGGAGCTGGGCTGGTCGGCCATCATCTACCTGGCCGCCATCGCCAGTGTGGATCAGGAGATGTACGAGGCCGCCACGGTGGATGGGGCCTCCCGCTTCAAAAAGATGTGGTACATCACCCTGCCTGCCATCCGTGGGACCATTGCCATCCTGTTCATCCTGGCGGTGTCCGGGGTGCTAAACTCCAACTTTGACCAGACCTTTATTTTGAAGAATTCGCTGAACGCAGAACGTGCCACGGTGCTGGACCTGCACGTGTTTGAAATAGGCATTGGCAAAGGGCGCTTTGGCTATGCCGCAGCCATCGGCCTGTTCAAGTCCGTGGTCGGCACCATTCTGCTGGTATCCGCCAACTTCGTTTCCAAGCGCCTGCAGGGCCGGGCATTGTTCTAAGCCAGGGCCTGCTAATAATCCGTGGCCGATAGCTGCGTTCGGTGCGAAGGATCGGAAGGGACCCTGGAATCCTTCCACCGCTAACCAATCCTCAGTCTCGCTTCGCTCGACAGCTCCTTTCAAAAGGAGCCTGAGTGCCCCCCTCCCATCCTCATCCGCCTCCTTCGTCGGCACCTTCCGAAGGGCGAAGCCTGGAGCGACTGAGGAATGAAGGAGCGGAACACCGGACGCGAAGCGAACGGTGCGAAGGGCCTAAAGGGGAAGGCAAGCCGAGAGGCTTCACGAGGGTGTTCTTTGCCCCGCTTCATTCCGCTATAGGCGGGGCGATGTGGGCATCGCTCCCTACGGCGCCAGGCCGATGCTCCGCAATTCCGCTGCACTCCAGGGCGTAAGGCTCGTTTCGCCGTAGGGAGCGATGCCTACATCGCTACGTCCGACGCTCTGCTTCATCTACCACGGGGCGCTTGGGGCCAAGTCTTGTGGGGAAGCAACCGCTTGGCCATTTTCCTAAAACCGGTTTTGCTATATGGTCCAAAAAGGCAAGGAGGGCTTTGATGATACAGGAAAAGATGACCGTGCGCAGGCCGCCAGCCTTTTTTGGGCGGCGCAACCGAATCCGCGAGACCGCCGGAGAGCGCGTATTCAACGTCTTCAATATCACCCTCATGCTGCTGATCAGCTTCCTGGCGCTGTATCCCATATGGTATGTGTTCGTCAACTCCTTCAACGAGGCCAACGACGCCATGCTGGGCCGCATCTACTGGTGGCCCAGGGTGTTTTCCCTTGAAAACTACAAGGCCGTCTTCCGCGACTCCACGGTATTCCAGGCTTATACCATCACCATTCTGCGGACTTTTTTCGGCACGATATTCAGCGTTCTGTTCACCGCGCTTGTTTCCTACGCGCTGTCAAAGCCTTATTTGATGCTGCGCAAGCTGTACCTGACCATAGGCACCATCACGCTGTTTTTCGGCGGCGGGCTGATCCCCTACTTCCTGGTGCTCAGGTCCTTAGGGCTACTCAACAACTTTCTCGTCTACATCATCCCCGCGCTGTTCAGCTTTTTTAACTTGCTGATCTTCATGAGCTTCTTTCGGGAACTGCCCGCAGCGTTGGAAGAGTCGGCGCGTATCGACGGGGCGGGGGATTTTAGGATCTTCTTTAAGATCATCTTCCCCCTATCCATGCCTGTCATCGCCACCGTCGCGCTGTTTAACGGCGTCTATCACTGGAACGATTATTTTTCCGGCGTGATGTACATGACCACCCGCACCGACCTGGAGCCCATTCAGACCTACCTTTACCGGGTCATTGCCCAAAGCTCCGCCAATGATATCCGCTCCGCCGCAGGGGCAGAGGTGGTCACCAAGAACCTGACCACTTCCACCGCCATCAAACTGGCCACCATGGTCATCACCACCGTGCCCATCGTGTGCGTATACCCTTTTCTGCAAAAGTACTTTATCAAGGGCATGCTCTTAGGCGCCATCAAGGAATGATACCGGCCAAGGGGGCTGGTACAAAATAGAGGAGGTATTCCAATGAAGAACCTGTTCAAACGCATTGGCGCGGTCGTTCTGGCGCTGGCGCTGCTGGTTCCGGCCGGCATAAGCGCCCTGGCCGAGACGGCGGTGGATCCTGGCTGGCAGAAAGACACGAGCCCCATCACGCTCGACTGGTACATCAACTTCAACTGGTTTGGAACGCCCTGGGATCAGCGGCTCTTCCCGGCCACGGTCACCAAGGAGACCGGCGTCTCCATCAACTTCATCTCCCCGGCCGGCAACGCGGACGATAAGCTCAATTCCCTGATCGTCAGCGACGAACTGCCCGACCTGATCACCCTGGACTGGACCGCGGGCCAGATTCGGGAAATGATCGACGGCGGCATGCTCTATTCCTTGGATGAGCTGGCCAACGAGTATGACCCCTATTTCTTCCAGGTGGCCGTTCCCTCGCGTTTGAGCTGGTACACCCAGGCCGATGGCCATGTGTACGGGTACCCCAACGCCTCCTATACGCCGGAAGACTACGAAAAGTACGACACCCTCACCTCCAACAACACCTTCCTGGTGCGCAAGGATATGTACGAGGCTATCGGCAGCCCCGACATGACCACCCCCGATGGCTTTGTGGCGGCCATTAAAAAGGCCAAGGAAATGTTCCCCGAAGTGAACGGCCAGCCCCTTCTTCCGCTGGGATGCCATCCCTTCACCAACGTGGGCTGCTTGTCCTTTGACGCCATGCTCCAAAGCTTCCTGGCTATCCCCTACCTCAATGAGGATGGCACGCTCCACGACCGGCAGACAGACCCGGAATACATCCGCTGGCTCAAGGCCCTAAGGCAGCTGGGCGCGGAAGGCTATCTGGAAGATGACATCTTCATCGACCAGCGCGACCAGATCTCCGAGAAGATCGCCCAGGGCCGCTACTTCGCCATGATCTATCAAAACTCCGACCTGACCGACCAGCAGAAGATCCTCTGGGATTCCACGCCCGATAAGCCCGGCTCCCAGGCGTACATCGCCATCGACGGGCCCAAGGACTCCAAGGGCGATGCGTACCAGCTGCCCGGAGGCACCATCAACGGCTGGACGCTGACGCTGATCTCCAAGAAGTGCGAGAAACCCGACCGCGCCATCCGCTTCCTGAGCTACCTCATGAGCCAGCACGGCCAGGAACTGATTTGGATGGGCGGCCCCGAAGGCGAAGTGTGGGAGTACAATGACAAGGGCATCCCCCAGTGGCTGCCTGAGATCCAGGAACTGTACAACACCAAGCGCTCCGGCCCCGGCGGCTTTGACGAGACCATCGGCGGCGACGCCAACTACTGGATGCTGATGGATAACCCCATGGGCGAACAGTGGAAGGGCGACTTCGTGGAGCATATCCGCCAGCTGAAGAACTGGACCCGGCCCTATGTGGCCTACCTTGGCCAGTACACCGGCGTCACGTTCGTGATTGATTCTCCGGAAGCCAACGCCGATACGAAGATCACCAACGAATGGGGCCTGACGCTGCCCAAGCTGCTGCTTGCCGAAAGCGACGAGGCCTTCGACAAGATCCTCAGCGACTACGTGGCCAAGCGCGCCGAGTACGGCTATGACCTGGTTTCGGCTGAGAGGCTCAGGCAGATCAACGCCAATATCGAGAAACTGGGCCTGAAGAAGTAATCCATGGCTCAAAGCGGCAGCCCGGCAAAGATTTCTTTGCCGGGCTGCCAAAATGTCTCCTTGGTTCTTTTACAAGGCGGATGATGCACTCGCTGCCTGATGCGTTGTCACCGGCCGTCCACCAACGAGGGAGACGGCTGCGGCACTTTCTTTTTCGCTTCCATTGTCCAGCTTGAACTTTTCCACTTCCCTGCGCAGCGTGGCGGCTTGGGCAGACATTTGCTCGCTTGTGGCCGAGTTTTCCTCCGCTGTGGCGGCATTTGTCTGCACAATGGTGGATACTTGCGCAAGGCCTTGCTTGATTTGCGCCAGTGCGGCCGCCTGCTCGGTGGAGCCGCGATCCACTTTATCGATACTGGCAATGACCATTTGGGCCTTCTCGCCCACGTCGTGCAAGATCTGCGCGGTTTTTGAAGTGATATTGGCGCCCTTTGATACGGTCAAAACAGACGCCTGGATCAGTTCGGCTGTCTGCTTTGCGGCCTCCGCCGATTTTGCGGCCAGGTTGCGGACCTCTTCGGCTACGACCGCGAAGCCCTTTCCCGCGCTGCCCGCGCGGGCCGCCTCGATGGTGGCGTTCAGCGCCAGGATATTCGTCTGGAAGGCGATATCCTCGATGGCCTTGGTGATGTTGGTGATCTGGCTGGAGGCGGACCCGATCTCCGACATCGCCTGGGTTAATTGGTCCATGTGCTCGTTGCTCCTGTTCACGCCGTCGGCGGCCTGCCCCACATAGTCCGTCGCGGTCTTGACGTTGGCCGAATTCTCCATTGCCTGCCCGGCGACCTTGCTCAGGGAAACATTCAGCTCCTCCACCGAGGAGGCCTGCTCTGAGGAGCCGGCCGCCAGCGCCTGGGCTCCGGCGGAAACCTGAGCGGCGCCCGCGCTGACCTGCCCTGCGGAAGCGTTGATCACCGAAAGAGTCCGGCTTAAGGAAGAAGATATGCCAAGCAGCCCCGCTTTGATGGGGGCAAACTCCCCGGCATAGTCGTGCTTTAGGTGAATGCGCATATCGCCGTGGGCCATCGTTCCAAGCCCCAGGGTGACTTCCTGGATGTATGCCGCATAGCTGTTAAGGCGTGCCAGAATATCGGCAGTCGTGCGGCAGAGCTGGCCGATCTCATCCCCCGTGATCTGCCGGGGATCGACCTTTAAGGCAAGCTCGCCCTGGGCGATGCGGCTGTTGATGCCCGCCACATATTTGAGGTGCCGGATGATGGAGCGCGGGATAATGATGCTGGCCAGAAGCGAAAGGAAAAGGGACGCAGCGACAATCATGATCATGACCCAATCATTTTGATCCCGCATGGCCTCGGCCTCATTCAGGCTACGCTGATACCAGTTTTCCGCATACTTAACGGTGGCGTCGATGGCGGTCCTGTGCTGCTCATACGCGGCCGTCAGCGCCTTCCTGGCGCTTTCGATGAGGACCGGATTGCCGGACTTCACGGCGGGCACCGTTTGCTGCTCAAAGGATGCGTAAAATTGGAAGGCGGTACTATAGGAATCACTGAGGAACGCCTTTTGAACCTTGTTTTCCTTGGGCAGATTCACCTGCCAGTACTTGCTCCGCTCCTTATACATGGCTTTGAGGTCTGACATGCGCCCAAGGAGTTCATCCCGTTTTGCCTGATCGCTGATCGTGATATATTCCAGCGCCGTTGCGTATGATTCCAGAATGTATTCAGGCGGTGGCAATATGTCGGCCCGCAGCTCATTGCTCAACTGCAGCTCGTTATACAGCTCGCTTCCAATGCTGACCTTGTTTGCGCAAAGAGAGGAAAGCAGCCAGACGGCAACGATCAAGGCTGCCGCTGTAAGCGAAAAAATGAAGAGCTTTGTGCCGATCTTCATATTGCCTGTTCGGCTTGCTCCTGGTCTTAACTCCTGCATATTCTTCGCACCCTTTCGTATCGCGTGACATGTAACATTAGACGGTTTGCTATGCTGCTTATATATCGATGTGCATTCTTGGCTGTACCACTTCTCGTAGGGTCTTATATATTTCGGCTGCCAGACCACTTGATTTAATGTGTATTTATGGGATGTTGATGTATGCTCAAAGGAATACGCAGTAATTTTCCTTTGACACGAAATATGGTATAATTGGAATACAAGGAAAAATCCGGGCGGAGAAAAGTGCATGAGAAAGATCATCCGTCAAGTTGCGGGATGGAAGCTTAACCGGAAGTTTACGCTGATCATCTTTTTGATCGTGTTCATTCCCGTTACGGCCCTGGCCACCATTCTGTTCTATACCACCAGGCAGACGCTGATCCGCGAAAAGATCGCCGGCATCCGCCTTGATATGGAACAGATGCACACGCGCATCCAAAAAACCGTGGACGTCTGCCAGATCACTACCCAGGCCTTCTCCACCAACACCAGCCTGCTTTCCTACCTGCGCCGGGTAAAAGAGGGCGGACCCATCGCGGTGATGGACAGCCTGGAATTTTACCGCAACGATATTTCCACCCTGGGCAAAATGATGTATGCCAACCCCTACCTGTACAAAATCCGTGTGTATACCGATAGCCGCACCATGCCCGAGATGATGCCCATCCTCTACCGTACCGACAGGATGAAGCGCCTTACCTGGGCGCAGGAGCCCTTCCATTCGGGGAGCTGGCATTTTAACTATACGGATACGCTTTTTCCGGATTATATCACTGCCCAGACCGGGCACATCATGTCCCTGGTCACTACCGTCCGCGATCCCATCGCCGGGGACGTGGGTATCATCGAAACCTCGGCGCTCATGGAAAACATGCTTCCCGGCCTTTTTTCAGCAGGCCCCTTGCAATTCCTGTGCTTTGTGAGCGGGGATGGCGGACGCTTCTATGACGATGGCGTGGGGGATCCCTGGGCCAAGCATATCGAAGCTATCCTTTCCACGAAGGATGGGGCGCAGGCAGCTTTCTTTGAGCAGCGGCGCATCGGGGGGCAGGAGGTGGTGCTTTCCTCCCTCCCCGTGCCGGAGCTTTCGGGAAGGCTGGTGCAGATTACCTCTCTGGAGCCGGAGCTTTCTGCCATCCGCCGCCAGCTGGTGGTGTTCTACCTCTGTATGGCGGTGTTCCTGGCGGCGCTGGCGGTGGTCATCAACCAGGTAGTCTTAAAGCTCCTCAAGCGCTTCTACGCCGTTTCCGCATCCATCGGGGAGGTGCAAAAGGGGAACCTTGATATCCTGATGCCCCACGACGGCAACGACGAAGTCTCCCACATGGCGGTAGAAATCAACAAGATGCTGGAGAAGATCAAGCTTCTCATGCATGAGAACACCCAAAGGGAGCTGCTGGCCAAGAACGCCGAAATAAGAGCGCTTCAAAACCAGATCAATGCGCACTTCATCTACAACGTGCTGGAATCCATCAAGATGACGGCGGAGGTGGACGAGCGTTTTGAGATTGCCAACGCCGTTACCGCCCTGGGAAAGCTTTTGCGCTACAGCATGAAGTGGGCCTCCCAGAGCGTAACGGTAAAGGAAGAGATCGAGTACATCCGCAATTATGTGGCGCTGATCAACCTGCGCTTTGACTATAGCATCTCTTTGTCTCTAAGCATCCCGGACATTATCCTGGATCAGAAGATCCCCAAGATGTCTTTGCAGCCCATTGTGGAAAACGCCATCATCCATGGACTGGAGCAGCTGGCCGCGGACGCCTATATCTACATTAAGGGCACCGTGCTTGGCAGCGACGGCCTCATCGAGATCACCGACCCAGGCCGGGGGATGACGGGTGAGACGCTTGAGAACCTGCATAAAAAACTTTCTGGCGAGATGGAGGCAGACGGCGGCGCGGGCAACGGCATCGGGCTTAAAAACGTGCAGGACCGGCTGCGTATCACCTTTGGGGAAGGGTACGGGCTTGATATTCAATCCAAACAGGACTACTTTACAAAAGTCACCGTGAAGATCCCGCTTCAAACGACCGTGGAGGCACAGGTATGAATACGCTGCTCATCGTAGAGGATGAAAAGAAGATCCGCCAGGGCATACGCGCCATGGCGCAACGCTGCGGCGTTCCGGTTGCGCGCATCCTGGAATGCGCGGACGGGGAGCAGGCCTTGGACATCATCACCCATGAATCGGTGGATGTGATGATCACCGACATCCGCATGCCCCGGATGGATGGGATCGCCCTGGTTCAGAAGATGCAAAGTTGCCGCCAGGTCCCGTTGACCATCGTACTCAGCGGGTATGACGATTTTTCCTACGCCGTGGAATTGATGCGCTGCGGGGTGCGGGAGTATATTTTGAAACCTGTGG
>JAEWAH010000240.1 GCA_023391725.1 Bacillota bacterium
CGTCTGTACCGCGCCTTTAAGGTCTGCCGCAGAGGACGCGGTGAGCTCCACCGGCTTTTTCGCGGGGGCGTTCATGATCTGTTGGGGCAGCAGCGCATAAAGCTGCGCGATATATCCTACCGGCTCCTGCCCGTCATATTTGGTTAGGCCTTTGGTGCCCGCCTTTTTAAGATCGGGCAGCGTAAGCAGGACTTTTTGCTGCTTCTCATCCGCCCAGGCCGTCTTGTCAAGCCAGAATTTCATCGCGTCCTGGATGCGCAAGCCGTAGGGATCCTGGTAATTCAGTCCCTTCAGAGCGTCCGCAGCCCATTGCGCGGGAGACGCTCCTTCCGCTTTCGCTTGCGTTTCCTGTGCAAGCATGCATCCCGAGCACAGGAAGAAAAGTGCCAGCGCCAGCGCAACAAACCGTTTTGCCACCTGGTCCACCATCCTTTTTCCTATCAGAAACAAGCAGGACCATTCCCGCCGCCCGGGAAAACCAGGTACCTTCCGCTTGATCTGATGATGCTTTCATTGGCCAATTACTTTTGATTGTAAATGATTTTCCAATTTTGTCAAGTAAAAGCAAAAGATGAACAAAGCCGCGCCTTGCGGCGCGGCCAGATGAAGTGTGAGAGGGTTGCTACCACTGCGGCGGCTGCCATAGGACCACATCCCCCGACGCCCTGGTTTTCTTCATGTCGATGAGCCGCTGGTTGCGGCTGCCGCGGAACTTCAGTTCCAATGACCGTTCAGCAATCAGAAAACGCCCGTCCACCAGCACGTCTGTTTCATTCAGCAGTTCCTCCCAGCCGGGGTGCTTCTCCCCGCCCGTTAGAAGCTGCTCGTACGTATAGCCGGTGTACGTCCACACGTTCAATCCTTTTTCGTGGGCGGCGTGGGCAATCTTTGCGCAGTCCTCCGCCTGAAAAAAAGGTTCGCCGCCGGTGAGCGTTACCCCGTCGAGCAGGGGATTTTTCTCCATCTTGCACAGGATATCCCCTACCGGCATATCGCTGCCGCCCATGGGGTCATGACTCCCCGGATTATGGCAGCCGGGGCAGCCGTGGGGGCAGCCCTGGGCAAAGACGGAGAGCCGGATCCCCGGCCCGTCTACAATAGAATCGTTGGTGATGCCTGCGATACGCATAAAGAACCTCCTCCGGGGTCTCTGCCCCCGGCCCCTACCAAAGGGATATATCCCTTTGGAATCCCTATGCTGGGAATTAATATTATTTCTACTTGCTCATAAGCCAATATCAATAACAGAGGTTTCGCGTCTGCGGACGCGACCAGGGCTTTCCGATCGCCCTGGACCTTCGGATGCAATTCTTCTATAAAAAATTAGATGCGCGCCTGAGCGAAGCAGACCTACCCTTTATATCCCCCAAATATTAAGTTTTCCCAGGGGGTTCGGGGGATGCCTTTTTCAAAAGGCATCCCCCAAATAATCTTTATTCTTTCATCCCGTGCTTGACTCGGTCACGTTCCTCGGCGCGCTTGGCGTTATTGAAGCGGTTCAGGGTGCCTACAAGGTAGCCAGTGATGCGGCGGATACGGTCGAAGGGATGCTCGTCCTCCGTGCGGCCGCACTGGGGGCAGCTATCCCCGATGATGCCGTTATAGCCGCACACGGGGTCGCGATCCACCGGGTGGTTAATAGAGCCGTAGCCCACACCCTTATCGTGCATGAACCTAACGACTTTTTCAAATGCATCCAGGTTTTGCAGGGGATCGCCGTCCATTTCCACATAGCTGATGTGGCCGGCGTTGGTGAGCTCATGATAGGGCGCCTCGATGCTGATCTTGTCAAAGGCGTTGATGGGGTAATACACCGGCACGTGGAAGCTGTTGGTGTAATAATCCCGGTCGGTAACGCCCTGGATCGTGCCGAAACGCTCACGATCCATGCGAACGAAGCGTCCGGAGAGGCCTTCGGCGGGAGTGGCCAGCAGCGTATAGTTCATCTTGCGCTCGCGGCTTAATTTGTCCAGGTAAGTCCGCATGGCGCCGATGATCTCCAGGCCCAGGTTTTGACTCTCTTCGCTCTCGCCGTGGTGCACACCGCGCAGCGCCTTGAGTGTTTCGGCAAGCCCGATAAAGCCCAGCGACAGCGTGCCATGCTTCAAAACTTCCCGGATCTCGTCGTTCCAGTCCAGCTTTTCGGAATCCAGCCAGACGCCCTCCCCCATCAGGAAGGGGAAATTGCGAACCTTTTTGCGGGCGATGATCTCGAAGCGCTCGTCCATCTGCTCCACGGCCAGGGCGATCTTGCGCTCCAATTCCTCAAAGAACCACTGCACATCCCCATTGGCTTTGATGGCGATGCGGGGCAGGTTGATGGAGGTGAAAGACAGGTTTCCACGCCGCGGCGAGGTCTCCCGCGTTGGATCGTACACGTTGCCCATGACCCGGGTGCGGCAGCCCATGTAGGCAATCTCGGTCTCCGGATGGCCTTCCTTATAATACTTGATGTTAAAAGGCGCGTCCAGGAAGGAGAAGTTGGGAAACAAACGCTTGGCGCTTACGCGGATGGCCAGGCGGTACAAATCATAGTTGGGATCGCCGGGATTGTAGGACACGCCTTCCTTCACCCTAAAGATCTGGATGGGGAAGATTGGCGTTTCGCCGTGGCCAAGCCCCGCCTCCGTAGCCAGGAGCAGGTTGCGCACCACCATGCGCCCTTCGGGGGAAGTATCCATACCATAGTTGATGGAGGAGAAGGGCACCTGCGCCCCGGCGCGGCTGTTCATGGTGTTCAGGTTGTGGATCAGCGCCTCCATAGCCTGGAAGGTGGCCTTGTCTGTTTCTTTCAGTGCTTTTTCGCGGGCAAAATCCAGGATCTGTTCCTGGGTCTTTTCGTCGGCCAGGCCGGAAAGCTTGGACTTTAACGCGGCGCGGAAGGCGGGATCCTCCGTAAGGCACGGCGTCAAGCCTTCTCCCTTCAATCCCTCAATCCATTCCCGAGCCTTTGCATCCGCGTTTTCCATACCGCACAAAAGCTCCAGCGCGCGGGAAAGGTTGTCGCGGTAGCGCTTGATGAACGTCTTTTTAACGCCCGGGGCCATGCCGTAGTCGAAATTCACTACGCTTTGGCCGCCGTGCTGGTCGTTCTGGTTGGCCTGGATGGCGATGCAGGCCAGCGCGGAATAGCTGTAGATGTCATTGGGTTCACGAAGCACACCATGGCCGGTGCTGAACCCGTCATGGAAAAGCGCTAAAAGGTCGATCTGGCAGCAGGTGGTGGTAAGGGTGTAAAAATCCATATCGTGGATGTGGATGTCCCCTTCCCGGTGCGCCTGGGCGTGCTTGGGGTTGAGCACATACATATCGTAAAACTGCTTTGCGCCTTCGGAGCCGAACTTGAGCATGGAGCCCATAGCCGTATCGCCGTTGATGTTGGCGTTTTCGCGCTTAATGTCCGAATCGACGGCATCTTTATAAGCGATGTCTTCAAAAATCTTCATCAGGCGGGTATTCATTTCACGAACGCGGCTGCGCTCGGCTCTATAGAGGATGTAAGCCTTGGCGGAACGCACAAAGCCTTTCTCGATGAGTACCCGCTCCACCACGTCCTGCACTTCTTCCACGGAGGGGATGCCGGCGATAAACTCGCAGCCCTCCACCTCTTCCATCACCTGCTGGGCGAGGGCTTTGGCGGTATCAATCCCCTTGGCGCTGCCGCTTGCCGCAAATGCCTTCAAAATCGCCTGTTCGATCTTGCCGATGTCAAAAGGCATCGTCCGCCCATCCCGCTTTTTGATGGAAGTGATCATTCCCATACCCTCCTGCGCTCTGCTTTCTTTCGTGCGCCCGGCGACCCATAGGGTGCAAAACCCCATCCCGACGCCGGACCGCCGGGAAGGAGATTCTATGCTTCGCTTATGGCTGGAGCCCCAGCCGCAGAATTCTATCGAATGCGACAAATTTCTCGGGCACAAATGGCATCCTTGTCGAAAGAGCATTGTCATTATAATTCCTTCTAGTGCCACTGTCAATACCATATATGGTCACATTTTGTGCATGCCCATCTACATATAGTGCCCAAATCAGGCGGTTTCTTAAGTTTTTCTCTTTCGCAATAATGGTAAATTTTTTTTACCGCCATGCGTTGACTTTAGCTTTGGAAGGGATTATTATAGGAACGCGGAAATGTCCCGCGCTTTTTGCCGGACTGCCGTAAGAAAGGAGACGACCGCCGTGGAAGGCGACCCGTACAGTTCTATATGGGCACGTGCTCACACGCTTTCGCGGCCTGCTCCCGTTTTCAATTGATCGAAAAGGGATAGCTTTCCGCCTGCCTTTGCGTGTGCGTGCCGCACAGAAAGGCAGGTTTTTTATATGAAGCGGATCTTTAAAACCGTAGAAGACCATTTGGTGGAATGCACTACCCTGGAAAAGGGTTGCTGGGTGCACCTGCAAAGCCCCACCAAAGAAGAGATCGAGGGCCTGAACGCAAGGTTCGGCCTGGACCCCACCTACCTCATGGCGGCACTGGACGAGGAGGAGAGCGCCCGAATCGAGCATGACGAGGGGCAGACGCTGATCATTGTCGACATCCCGTATGTGGAGGCCGAAGGCAGCGGCTATGTGTACAGCACCATCCCCCTTGGCATCGTGCTGGTGGACGAAATCATCATCACCGTGTGCACCCGGGAGACCCCTATCATCGCCGACTTCACCGAGGAGCGGGTGCGCGGGTTCTGGACCCACAAGCGCACCAGGTTCATCCTCCAGCTTTTGCACCGCAACGCTTCCCGCTTCCTGGCGTACCTGAAGCAGATTGACAAGGCCAGCATGCACGTGCAGGAAAAACTTGAAAAGTCGCTTAAAAACCGCGAACTTCTGCAGATGATGAAGCTGGAGAAATCCCTGGTGTTCTTCAGCACATCATTAAAAGGCAACGAGACGGTCATGGAAAAGATGCTCAGGCTCGATGCTTTGAAGAAGTTCCCCGATGATACGGACCTTTTGGAAGACGTCATCATCGAAAACAAGCAGGCCATGGAGATGT
>JAEWAH010000069.1 GCA_023391725.1 Bacillota bacterium
GGTTGTTTTTTTTTAAAAAAACCCCCCCCCCCCACCCCTCCAAAAAACTTCGTCCAGGGAAAGTGTAAGGATATCTGCATAAGCAAAAAATCTCTATACTGCGCTATCCGAAGGTCCAGGGCGTTAAGATCGCCCTGGTCGCACCCGCAGGAGCGAAACTACCGTAATTCAGAATTCCACTTGCATCAGGAGGTGAGGACATTGGCCGCAGCATCGTTCCTGCTTTTCTACCTACTATGCGGTGTCGCTATCACCTTTTTCCTGCTGCCTACCCATAAACCCCTCACCCGCTGGTGGCTGGGTCTGAGCCTGGGTCTGTTCCTTTTTATGTGGCTGCCCGCGCTCATGGCCTTTTTTCTAAAATTCACCAAAACAGCCCACTACGTCTCCCTTATCCCTCTGGTCCTCTTGACGGCCATCGCTTATTTATTCAGGGACAAGCGTTCCCCCCGCCCGTGGGATGCGGAAGAAACCACCTATATGAAAATCCTCCTGTGCATCGCCCTGCCTCTGACCCTCCTTGGCGGCTACCTCCAATACACCCACAACCTGCGCATCGCGTCAGACGGCAGCTACCACGTAGGCCAAAGCACCTACGGTGACCTGGCGCTTCACACCGCTATCCTCACAAGCCTCCGGGACGCTTCCTTCCCCCCGGATTACAGCATCCTGCCGGGAGAACTGCTCACCTATCCCTTTTTGATGGACAGCCTATCCACCTCCCTGTACCTTTTCGGCTTTTCCCTGCAGCTTTCATTGGTCGTTCCCGGTACGCTGATGATGGCTCTGTGCTTTGCTGGCTACATCCTCATGATCCGGGAGATGGCGGGCAGCCGCCGTGCCCTGATCCTGGCCACGCTTTTGTTCTTCCTAAACGGCGGCCTGGGCTTTTTGTATACCTTCGACCGGGCGGCGGGGGATTGGAAGGATAGGATCTTCGAGGTGCTGAACGGATTTTACAAGACGCCCACCAACCAACCCGATCCCTACAACCTGCGCTGGAGCAACGTGATCGCCGACCTGATGGTCCCCCAGCGCACCATCCTTTCCGGCTGGACCATGGTCATGCCTTGCATTTATTTGCTGTTCACCGCCTTTTCCCCATGGAAGCGGCAGGAGTCTTCCCCCGGCTTCCGGCAGCTGCTTCTGCTGGGCATATGGGCAGGGGGACTGCCCCTCATCCATACCCATTCCTTCCTGGCCCTGGGGCTCATGAGCGGCGGCTTCCTGCTTTATACCCTCCTGCATAGGCCTTCCGAAAAAACCTGGCGAAGCTTCCTCCCCTGGCTCTTATACGGCGGAATCACCCTAGCCCTGGCCCTGCCGCAATTAATCGGCTGGACCTTCTCCCGAGCTTCCTCCAGTGAGGATTTCTTGAAACCCCTCTTCAACTGGGTCAATAATAATGGCAACGGCGGACTCATCGATTTTTACCTTTGGTTCTATATCAAAAACATCGGCCTGCCGGTGATTTTGCTTCTGTGTGCGCTGCTGGAGAAGAACCCGCGCCACCGCTTCCTGGCCGCCGGTGCCTTTGTCATCTTCCTGGTTGCGGAATTTTTCCGCTTCCAGCCCAACGAGTACGACAACAACAAGCTGTTTTACGTGTGGTACATGATCTGCGCCGTGCTGGCCGCGGATTATGGCGTAACGATTTTTGACCGCCTGCGTGGGCTTCGGGGACGGTATCTGCTGGCCGCCTTCACCGGCGTGGCCCTTTTCCTAAGCGCCGGGCTCACCCTCGCGCGTGAGGCGGTGAGCGATTATCAGGCTTATTCCAAAACGGATATCGAGGCTGCCGCCTACATCGAGGAAAACACCCCCGCCCACGCGGTGTTCCTCGCCGGGTACCAATACCACATCAATCCTGTCAGCTCCCTGGCGGGGCGCACCATCGTCTGCGGCCCCGACACCTGGCTGCACTATCACGGCTTTGATATTTCAGAACGCGCCATGGACATCGAGCGTTTCTACGCCGACCCCAACGGCAATCTGGACGTTCTCTCCAAATACAAAGTGGAATACATCTTCCTTTCCAGCAACGAGCGCAGCGACATGCCTGTGGATTACGATGGGCTGGAAAAATTGTTCCCGCTTTTTTATACCAGCGAGAATGGTGAGATCTCCATCTATGAAGTGTCACCTGAGTACCGCGCCGTCCCGGAGGGCTGATATGGAAGGATTTTTACGCTATTCCATGGCCCACGGCAAGCGCATCCGAGCCATTCTTATGATAGACGGGCGGATGGCGCAGCAAAATATAGCCGTCATTCGTTTTACGGATGAGGAGTTTACTTTTACCTCTGCCAATCAAAAAACGCCCCTCACCTTGCCTTTGAGCTGCCTGCTGTCCGCAGGTTACGCCAGGGGAGACGCGGGGGAAGGGGAATAGGGGAATATTTATGGAAAAGATCAAAAACTTGATGAACGATAAGGCCCGTATGCGGGAGATCATCCTATACCTGGTGTTTGGCGTGCTCACCACAGCGGTCAACCTGGCGGTGTACGCCGGGCTGGTACTTTTGATCCCTTCCCAGCGCATCCTTGCCCAGCAGATCCTCTTTATTCCGGCCCGCCTCTACTGGTACCAGGCGGCCAGCGCCATCGCCTGGGTCGTTGCGGTGACCTTCGCCTATGCAGGGAACAAGATATTTGTGTTCAAAAGCCGCCATCTTTCCCGCTGGGAGCTTGTGATGGAGGCCACGTCCTTCTTCGGCGCTCGGGTGCTCTCCCTGCTGATCTTTGACCTGGCGGGACTCTCCCTGTGTGTGCAGGTCTTTCATATGGGAGATTTCACGGCCAAACTTTTAATGAACGTGCTGGTGGTGATCTTCAACTATATCGCCAGCAAGCTGGTGATCTTCCGTAGGAAGGAGCAATAAACGCATGACAGAGCCGGAGATCGTGCTGCTTTATAAGATTCCCGCAGGATCGCTGGAGAACCTCCGGGTACGGTCCGCCCTTGGCGAAATGTCCATCTCCATTAAAGAGGTAAGCCCGGAAGATGCGGCGCAGACCTTGGATGATCTGTCGGATACGGATGCTGTGAAGGACGAACGCTCCGCTTTGGAGAGCACGGCTCCTGCGCCGAAGGATTTCCCCGAAAGCGCCATGATCTTCTGTGGCTTCTCTCAGGATCGTTTGAAACTTGTCCTTTCCCGTCTTAAGGAAGCGGGTGCAAACCCCTCCTGCCTGAAGGCCGTATTGACACCCACCAACCGTGATTGGCGTCTTTGCGACCTGTTGGCGGAACTTATCCGGGAGCGGGAGGCCTTCGTTCAGATGCGGCGCAAGTCCAGGACAAATAGTGACGCAAATAGCGCCGCTGCTCCGGCGGATAGTACGTCCTGACCAGCTTATTCCCCTCCGTGGAGGGGTGGCCCCACAGGGCCGGGGTGGTTGCCCGTAGGGGCGACACCATCACTTCTCATATGGCAATCCCCAAAAACACAAATCGCGAAAATGATTTTTCATCTTCGCGATCCTATTTTTTCAGTACATCCTTAACCCAGTCCACAATCCGGTTGGGAAGCTGCCTGCTCCTTTTCGCGGCCAGTACCGCGTCCAGCGCTCCCTGGCGGTAACGCATGTTTTCCGGCTGGCGGCGCACCGCCTCCCGGTAGCTTTGGTGGGCCGTATCATATTGGCGCAGGCCCATCAATATCTGCCCCTGCAAATAGAACCAATCGCCGTCTTTGGTCTCTGCCCGGTTCAATTGCCGAAGCGCGCTTTCCAGGTTGCCCTGCTCCATCAGCTTGATGGCGAACCGCTTGGCTTCCTCCTGGGAGATGAGGTTGAACCCCACCTTCTTTTCCGAGGCCAAGCGCAGCGCTTCCTCATAGGCCAGGTTCAAGGCGATGAGCTTATCCTGGGCTTTTTTTTGCTCTTCCGTATCGGTAAATTGGTCTGGGTGGCAGCTTTTGACCATGGCGCGGTACGCGGAGCGTACCTGCTGGGCATCTGCATCATTTTTCAGCCCCAGCAGTTCAAAGGCGCTCGTCAAAACCCGTCACCTCCTCAAGTGCGCGGGATCAAATCTTCTCTCTGCAGATGTTGGCCCCCAAGGCACGCAGCTTTTGCTCAATATGCTCATATCCCCGGTCGATAACCCCGGGTTCATAAATTTCCGTAACGCCCTTGGCCATCAGCCCGGCCACCACCAGCGCGGCCCCGGCGCGGATGTCCGTCGTGGTCACCGGCGCGCCGAACAAGTTTGGTACACCCTCGATGAGAGCCGTTCGATCCACCACCCGGACCCTGGCGCCCATGCGCCTCAGTTCATCCAGGTGCTTGAAGCGCTGCTCCCATATGGTCTCCGTCACGATGCTGGTGCCGGTGGCGGTTGTCAAGAGAGCCGACATGGGCTGCTGCAGATCCGTGGGGAAGCCGGGATACACCTGGGTTTTCAGGTTCACCGCCCGGTGCGAGCTGATGGTGCGGACCCGAATAAAATCATCGCTGTCGGTCACCATAACACCCATTTCCAGAAGCTTTGCGGAAAGCGCCTCCATATGGGTGGGGATGCATCCGTGAATCACCACGTCCCCCCGGGTGGCCGCGGCGGCGATCATCAGCGTACCTGTTTCAATCTGGTCAGGAATCACGGTATATGTACATCCGTGCAGCTTTTCCACGCCGCGGATGCGGATGATATCCGTGCCGGCGCCCTTGATGTTGGCGCCCATGCTGTTCATGAAGTTGGCCAGGTCTACGATGTGAGGCTCCTTGGCCGCGTTATAAATGATGGTGGTGCCGGAAGCTTTCACCGCAGCCAGCATCACGTTGATGGTGCCGCCCACGGTCACGATATCAAAAAACACGTCCGTGCCGGTAAGCTTGGGGCATTGGGCGTAGACGGTGCCGCCCCGCTCCTCGATCTGAGCGCCCAGGGCGGAAAGGCCTTTGATATGCTGGTCGATGGGGCGGCTGCCCAGTTCATCGCCCCCGGGGTAGGCCACCTCCGCCTTGCGGCCGCGGCCCAGCAGCGCACCCAGCAGATACACGCTGGCCCTAAGCCTTTGGGTGTAATGATAGGAAACGTGGATCCCTTCCGCCGGGCGGGGATCTACCGTCATGAACTTTCCAGGCTCATGAGTCACCCTTGCGCCCAAGGAACGGAGAATGCTGATCAGGACCTTTACGTCCTCGATGTCGGGCAGATTTTCAATGGTGCAGGGCTCGCTGCTCAATAAAATGGCAGGAATCACCGCCACCGACGTATTCTTGCCGCCGCTTACACGGATTTGTCCCATCAGCGGCGTGCCGCCGGTAATCAAAATCTTCTCTATATCCGCCATATCGCTGGCTTGAAGCCAGGATCACCTCCTCGGGTTGCATCGGCCCTAAACGAGCCGGAAAGAAAAAGGCGCTGCGCCGCCCGCTTTGTGGCGGAGCGCCAAACAAATCCCAATTCCTCTGGGTTCAGAGCAATATATTCATTATACACACAGTAGCTTCAATTTACAAGAGCGCGGACAAAGCTGCCACCATCCGCATGCATAAATTGTCTTTTGTAAAAAATCCCAAAAAGCATAAGGCTTCATTGACATCCTTCCCCAAATAATGGTATACTTTCTTCGTTTGCATGCCATTCGCGCGTGGTTGTATCCATGGCGTGCCGCCATCCCCTCCCCGGATTTTTCCATAATATACAAGGAGGCTCATTCCATGAGAAGGTCCTTCTGCCTGCTTCTGACACTGGTTCTCGTTTTCACCATGGCTTCTTCCGCCTTGGGCAGCGGCGTAACTACTCTGCTTCAGGACCAGGAAGACCGCAAGATTTCGGTCAAAGGCCTTAACAAGGATGGCAACCTCCCCATAAACCCCGAGATTTCGGGCCAAAGCCCCACCACAGGCCTTCCTTGGACAGGCCTGTATATGCCCATGCTGGTGCAGATCGACAATGATGCCGGCGGGCTCGATAAACGTGCACCCTGGGGCGCGGCCGATGCCGACATCATTTATGAAACGCCGCTTCACAAAAACGGTTTCACTCGAATCTCTTTCCTGTTCAACGATACCGTTCCCGAAAGCGTAGGCCCGGTCCGCTCCGCTCGCATCACCCACGTGGAACTTCGGGAAGAGTGGGACGCCGGCTTCCTCTATTACGGCGGCCAACCCTATGAAGGGACCAATATTGACGATAAGTTCCGCGAGACCGGCGCCAACAAAAAGGGTGTGCTCTTCAGCGGCACTGTGGGCGGCGGCAAGCCCTGGAAAGAATTCTACAAACGCGTAAAAAAACTGCCCGGTCCCCACAATGTGGATGCAAATGTTAAAGCCATCCAGGGGCTGATGCCGGAGGGCTATAAGCCTGCTTCCCGGCCTTACCTGTTCACTGATGCGCTTCCGGAGCTGGGGGATTTCGCCACAAATATCTCCATCACCCAGAAGGACAAGAAGTATTCCTCCAACTTTGTCTATGACCCCAATGCCAATGTCTACACGCGCTTTGTAAATGGCCAGCCCTATGTGGACGCCTCCACCGGAGAACAGCTATCCTTCTCCAACCTAATCATCCAGCGCACAAAAGTGACCTTCTACCACGGTATCAACGACCGGCCTCTGACGGTGAACATCGGCTCCGGCAACGCGGATATCTTCATCGGCGGCCGGTATATCCCCGGATATTGGATGCGCACGGGCATGAACCAACGCACGGTGTTTTTCGATCAGGACGGTAACGAATTGCAGCTCCAGCGCGGCAAGACGTTTATCAGCATGGAGGATTACAGCATTCCCGTCTCCTACACCGCGGAATAAACAGCCGCAATATAAAATCCCCGGACAATATAGGCCGGGGATTTTTCTATCCCGTCGACTGTCCGCTTGTTTATCCACCCAGGCCAGCCATCAGCGTGACCAGAATCCCGTTTTCATCCATCCACTCAATGAGCCCGTCGATCAGCCCTGCCGGAAGCTCCACAAAGAACGGGATCGCGCCTCGGATGATGGGCCACTTGGCATCGGCGAAGAACTCTTTAAATGTATTGTCATTCATGCAGAACAGGTCGATCCCCTGAATATCCTTTTTTGTCCTTAATGAAAAGGTCTCCTGGGTATCCCCCCAGCCGATCTGCCCACTGAAGGTGAACGCGGGCTTTTTCGTGCCAGGATCAAGCAGGCTCACCCGGCCATTAAGCAGCGTTTTGTCCCCTTCGCCATGCTGGTCCCATTGGAGATCAAGATCCGCCGACTGCTCAATGCCCAACCCTTCGCCGCCAAGGTTCAGGGAAACCTTCCCGTCGCCCTGCATCCGTTTTCCATCCGGCAGGTTTTCACCCTTAAGGGAAAGGTGCCCATACTCCGCGCCTTCCTCCTTAAGGATTAAGTCCACAGTCGCTTGAAGTCCGCTCTCCGTTTCCGTGAACCTGGCGCTGCCCGACAGCTGGTACCCTTCCCAATCGGGAAGGGTCAACTCCAAGGACGCCCCTCCCTCTGTGCGGGTAAGCTGATACACCGTTTCCCCGCCCAAGGTCCAGGTCTCTCCAACATCCGAAACCGCAATATCAAGCCCGCCATTTTTTGTGATCTCCGCCGCCCAGTCCGGAAGCGCATAGAAGAATTCCGAAAGCGTTTCATCCAGGCCCACATGCTGCAAAAGCCCCTTGAGCCAGAAAGAAAGTGCGTCATTCCCTGTGAGGCTTTCCGACAGCTGACCTGCCATCTCAACACATTGTTCGGGGGTAAAGCTGCGGCTTTGCGCGCCGCCCACAAGCTTCACCCACTCCTCATACGCTGGCTTGAGGCCATGCAAATAGGAGTAGGGATCGGTGAACACCCCGATGTACTGCAAAGGAATGTCAAAGTAGTAGTACAATTTCAGCAGGAAAGGTATATAGTTGGCAAGGGTGATCACCACCGGCTTTTCCCCGAAAAGACTGCTGGCAAGGCTCAGCCGCTCCTCCCAGCCTGTCAGATGAAAATCAACGGCTTTCATCCCGTTCAGGTCCAGCTGGCCCGTGATATCCGCCTGGCCGCCCAGCGCCACCGCATGACCATTTAGATCCAGCATCTCAAGCGCCCTGGCCAGGCTCTTCAAAAAGCGGTCTGGCGGCTCGGTAAACGCGGAAAGGTCCATGGATGCCTTCACAGAAAAATCGATCCCCAGCGCCAGGCCGGAAGCCTCCTGGGCCATCGCCAGCTTGGATGATGGCCAAACGATCAGCACCATCAGTACACATAGCAGGGAGAGAAACCGCTTTCCTTTTTGGCAAGTCATTCCTGTTTTCCCTCTTCATATTGCCGCCCCGTCCCCTTAGGGGCCGGGGCAGCGGATACCAGAATTATATTAATGATGCGTCCTTCGCACCGTCCGTCGCTGCGCTAGGCCGGTGTTCCTGCCTTCGGTTCCGCCTCCGGTCAGCTCCAGGTTTCACCCTCCGGCGACGCTTTCTCTAGCCGCGTCACTTTCCGGGCGCCGCGGCGACAAGCTTTGCCCGCACCATGATTCGCTGGGCGTTGCTGACGCCTTGGTATTCCTGGCAGGATAGCAGCGTCAGTGCCGGATACCCCACGCCGCTGGTCACAGACCAATCGTTGTTGTCAATAATAGTGACCTTGACAACTTCATATTGGAAGGAACCCAAATGGGAAGTGTGCAGGTAAACCGTATCGCCCACAGACAGCTTATTCAGGTTGCGGAAGTAATCTCTCGTACCCGTCCGGTGGGCGCTGATGCTGATATTCCCGACGGTATTGGGCTCTGGGGATCTGGGGAACATCGCCGCGCCCCTGTGCATGTTGGTATACATTTTGTTAAATGATCCGGAGCGGAATGCCGCCACCTTGACACCGATGGCCGGAATCTCCAGCAGATAGCTGCGCTTTACATTGCCATCCACATCAATGGGGTCATACTGGCTTTGATCATCAGGGAGCCCTTCCCCGCCATTGGGATTCAGCGCGGCCAATGCCCTATGCTGTTCCAAGGCGGAGCGGTAATCGTCATCCGGCAGGTGCAGCGCGGCCATGCGCATATAGGAGGAAAGGGTATCCATCTGCGCCGTCAGCCAAATCATGGAAGGGGCCTGGTCCTGCGCCTGCGCGGCCAGATCCTCCACCTTCTTCAAAAGTTTTTCCAGGTCCGTCAGCGTTGCGTAAATCAATTCCCGGGCGGCGGTGATGGTCTTGTCCCCCTGGGTGAGGCCGTCCACCACCTGCTGGTTTTCAAGGCTCTTGAGAACTTCCGTATCGGTGATGGGTTGTATGGCGGTAAGCAGGAAAAATGCGTTTTCCACCTGCTTTCTCGCCACTGCCAAAGCCGCCTGAGCCTGCGCCGCGCCGCCTTTCCCTTTTGCCGCTTCCTCCAACGCCTGCGCTCCCTTTAAAAGTGCTTCGCGCATGGACGCGGGGGGAACGTCTTCCGCCTTGGCAGACGCGATGCCCAAAAGGAAACTTGAGGGCTTAGCCAAGATGCCAAGCTCATCCAGGATGCCCGGGGCATTGCCGGCTTCTTCCCGTTCTTCACTGGAATACACGGGGGTGACGCCCTGGGGCATATTGTCATAGTTCACAGGTTGGTAAGCGGCCTTGTCCGGGATGGTCATCTGCGCTTCCGCCTCGGCCGCGGTCTTTGCCGCCAGGTCGTAATTGATTTTTCGAAGGACCAGAGGCGTCGCGAAGGCCACGAGGCCCACAAGGATCAGGGCGACGGCAAACGGCGTTATCCATCTGCGACCGGACGCCCGCTTTTTCTGTTGTTCATTCATGGAGCTGCCTCCCATCAAACCAGGTAACAGGGGCGCGTGTGAAGCGGGTACGTTATGATTATACCATACATGCGCCGGAATTAATACTTCATTTGCCTTTGGGGCCGGGGATATCCCCGCCCGGCATGATTTGGGACCGGGTCAATTCAAGGGGCAGCCCGTTTCGGACTGCCCCTTTCTTTGGTGCGCCGGGTTTACTTGAATTGATGCTTCCTGCGGTTCAGCATCAGCATCAACACGCCGGCCAACGTCATGAGTCCGCCCAGGGGAACCAGCAACATCAGCCATTCGCCGGTGACCGGCAGAACGCTGCTTTCGGCCCATACGACGACCGTCACTTGGTTGGTATCCTTCCAATCCAAGGTCTTGTCAGCGGGATCAATGGGATCGGTGATATTGGTAGAGGCGGCATATTGGCCCACATTGGGCACCGAGATTTCTACGCTTTCCTCATTCTCCAGAATGATGGCCTTGCCCTCTACAATTACCGCATACTGCGTTGAACTGGGAACAACGTTGCCGTTTTGATCCACCGTCGCGGGAGCCAACACCAACGTCACGTTGATGGAGTGGGTCCCCGTCTCGGGATCCTGATAGGCGGTCTGGGAAACCAGGTGGGGGAACACAGTAGGATCGGTGGAAAGGGTGTTCACCCAGTTGTAGAAGGTGATGTTGGAATCAAAATCGTCTACCAGGTTCACCTGCATGGGGGCGGTGTTCGTGTTGGTCAAGGTGAATACGTACACCCAGCGCCTGTCCTGTTCCGGGTTGCCCACATACATGTCGGTGACGCTGGCGGCCTTGACGGCCTTGACCTCGATGGTGACGCCAGTCTCTACGGTGTTGGAAGGAATGCCGTCATACGTCTTTTCACCGCTGTAAGGCGTCAATGCCGCGGTATTTTGGATGGTGACCTCGGGCTCGTTCACCGTGACGGCGTCAACGGTTACCACAAAGACCAGGGTGACTTCCGAGGGCGCCAGCACTTGATGGGTCTGCGGGTCGAAGGTGGCGGCAGGCATGGTGAAGTTCCAGGTCAGAAGCTTAGGATTGACGCTATCCTGGGTTTCACCGCGGCCGGTGGTGGTAAAGGACTTGAAGGTGACGCCCGCAGGCAAGAGATCGCTGATGGTCACATTGAAGGGGATCAGCGAGCGGCTCTGAGCCGTCAGGGTATAGGTCAATGTCTCGCCGGGATGGGACGCGGTCTTGTTGACCGCTTTGGTGATGCTCATCACCGGGCTCAGAACTTCCACTTGCACCGTGTTGCTGGTGAGCGGATAAGTGGCCAGGCCATTGGAGGCTTTCGCTATTGCTTGCTTAGGCTCCTCAAAGTAGGGATTTGTGTATACGCCTGCAGCGCTGTTCAGGATCAGGCGGTATCCTTGTTCCAGGGCGACCAGTTCATCCGCTGTTACGGTAAAGGTGAAGGAGTTCATGCCGGGTACGAACTGGCCTTCTACGTAAGAGGCCGCAGGTACCGTGCCGCTCCAGTTGATGGCCCTGGTCAGATTGTTGTAACCGGCGGTGCCGTCGCCCAGATCCGTAAAGCTCTGGAATGTTTGCCCGGCAGCCAGGTTATCGTATACGCTGATGGCTTCAACGGGCCTGAGCATCTTGTTGGTGAGGGTGATGGTATAGGTAAAGAGTTCGCCGCCCAACACCTGGGTCTTGTCTACGGCCTTTGTGATTTCCACGATGGGATCGCTCAGCCTGTTGGTGATCGTGTCGCCCTCGATGCTCTTTTCATAGCCTTCGGGCACTGTCACTTCATCCACGCTGTAGACGATATCCGTGCCGGCCGCCTTCTTGGGCAGGTTCTGCCAGGTGTAGCTC
>JAEWAH010000249.1 GCA_023391725.1 Bacillota bacterium
TACTGCGACTTTTTAGGCCGCGCGGGAGACGAGGTGTTCAATCAGCTGGCCAAGTGGCAGGCTATGAGCGCCGGGGCGCTGAAGGTGCCTGTGGTGCTTCGCGTGTCTGTGGGCTCCAAGTACGGCGCGCAGCACGCCCAGGATTGGACCAGCTTGGTGAGCCATATCCCGGGGCTCAAAGTCTGCTTCCCCGCCACGCCGTATGACGCCAAGGGCCTAATGAACGCTGCCCTTTCTGGCAGCGACCCTGTGGTGTTCTTTGAAAGCCAGAAGCTTTACGACATGGGCGAACAGTTCCACCTGGGCGGCGTGCCTGAAGAATATTACGAGATCCCTATCGGCGAGCCGGATATCAAACGCGAGGGCAAGGATGTGACGATCCTTTCCATCGGCGCGACGCTGTATGTGGCCATGGACGCGGCCAAGCAGATGGAAGCCTATGGCGTCAGCGCCGAGGTCATCGACGCGCGCAGCCTTGTCCCCTTCAATTATGAAAAGGTCGTCGATTCCGTAAAAAAGACCGGGCGGATCGTGCTCATTTCCGACGCCTGCGAGCGCGGCAGCCATTTGAATGATTTCGCCCGCAACATCACGGAATTCTGCTTCGGCTACCTGGATGCCCCGCCGGTGGTGGTGGGCGCATCCAATGCCATCAGCCCCTGCCCGGAACTGGAACAGTACTATTACCCGCAGGTAAGCTGGTTGCTGTCGGCCATCCACGAAAAGATACTGCCCTTGCCGGGGTACAATCCCGAATTCAATTATCAGACGCTGGAGAAGATCCGCAGGGAGAAACTGGGGATCTGATACGGCGCTTAACTAAATGCAGGGGGAAAAACGATGCAGGAGAACATGCTGCAATTAATTGAGATGTCCCGCCGTTACGGTGGCGATGACCGCTATGTACTGGCCGGTGGCGGAAATACGTCCTTCAAGGCAAAAGACGTGCTGTACGTGAAAGCGTCGGGCACGCGGCTGTCCACCATCGATGAGGCCGGTTTTGTGAAGATGGACATGGGCATGATCGGCACCATGTTTCAAAAAGCCTATCCCAATGACGATGCGCAGCGCGAAAGGGCCGCCTTGGAAGATATGATGGCCTCCCGGCTTAATGGAGAAACCGGGCGTCCCAGCGTGGAATGCATGCTCCACGCCCTGTTCCCCCAGGCCTTCGTCTTGCACTTGCACCCGGCGCTGGTGAACGGCCTGACCTGTGGGGTAAACGGCGCGGCGATGTGCGCGGAACTTTTTGGGGATGCGGCGGTATGGATCCCGCTAACCAAACCGGGATATACGCTGGCTAAAGTCTGCTATGAAGTATTTTCAGCGTATCAGAAAAAGCATGGTAAGGCGCCCGATCTGCTTTTCATGCAAAATCATGGCGTGATCGTCGCCGCCGATACAGCATCAGGGCTGGATGTACTGATGGAAAAGGTCATGCAGGGCATCGGCAAAAAGGTCGCCTCGGAGCCGGACCTGGTCCCGCTTCCCGCACCGGAAACGGCCATAAATCTTGCCCCTGCCATCCGCATGCTGTATGCCCGTGAAAAAGGCAAAGCCTGCGCCGTGTTCCACACAAGCAATACCGTGCAAGGCTTCATCAAAGACGAAAAATCCCTTGCGCCTCTTTCACGCCCGTTCTCCCCGGATCAGATCGTTTATTGCAAGGCCGCTTTGTTGGTGCTTGACGAGAGCAGCGACCCGGAAGAGCGCTTCAATGCTTTTGTTCAAAAGAACGGCTATCCTCCGAAGATCGCGGTGCTGCAAGGCGCCGGGGTATTTGCCCTGGGCGCGACCAAAGCCGAGGCCGATACCGCCCTTGCACTTTTCCTGGACGCGGTGAAGATCGCCTGGTATACTTCTTCCTTTGGCGGATATCTCCCGCTCCCCGATGATTTTACGGACTTCATTCTGAAGTGGGAAGTGGAAAACTACCGGCAGAAGGTTTCCTTCAGCGCGGGCAATGTGAAGCGCATGGAGGGAAAAATCTGCATCGTTACCGGTGCGGCCCAGGGTTTTGGCGAAGGGATCGCCAGGGCCATCGCCGCGCAGGGCGGATATGTAGTCATCGCGGACATGAATGAAAAGGGCGCGGCGACTGTTGCGGGATCGCTGTGCGCGGAATTTGGCGCAGGCACGGCTGTGAGCGTCGCGGCCAACGTGGCGGACCAGACCTCTGTCAAGGCCATGGTGGAAAGCGCCGTCGTCCACTATGGCGGGCTGGACGTGATGGTCTCCTGCGCCGGGATTGCCATTGCAGGCGGGCTGGATACCATGACGCTGGAGACTTTTCAAAAAGTGACGGCAGTGAATTACACAGGTTACTACCTTTGCGCAAACTATGCCGCCGCCGTCATGAAGATCCAGCGCAAGTACGCCCCTGATACTATGACAGATATCATCGAGATCAATTCCAAAAGCGGGCTGGAGGGCAGCAAGGCCAACTTCGCCTACGCCGGCAGCAAGTTCGGCGGCATCGGCCTCACCCAAAGCTTCGCGCTGGAGCTGGCGCCCTATGGCGTAAAAGTCAACGCCATCTGCCCCGGCAACCTGCTGGACGGCCCGCTGTGGAGCGACCCGGAACGTGGCCTGTTCCGCCAATACCTGGAGGCTGGGAAGGTGCCCGGCGCAAAAACGGTGGAAGACGTGCGCCGCTTTTATGAGGCCAAAGTACCCCTGGGCCGGGGCTGCCAGGTGGAGGATGTGGCCCGGGCCGTGTTCTACCTGGTGGAGCAGAAATACGAAACCGGCCAGGCGCTGCCCGTGACCGGCGGGCAGGTCATGCTGAACTAACGGATGAAGGAGCCGCTATGACCGACTTATCTTCGCAAAATTCCCTGCTGGCACTGCTGGATCAGCCATCCGCTGATGAACGGCTGCACCGGCTTGCGGACAACATAGCACGTTTTCGTTCAGGCGAAGCGCCGTCGCCCAAGGCCACCAGCTTCGTGAACAACCATATCCACACGACCTACTCCTTTTCCCCCTATTCTCCCAGCGACGCGGCCTACCGCGCATGGCTGAACGGCCTTGCCACCGCCGGGATCATGGATCACGATTCGGTGTCGGGCGCGGAGGAGTTTGTAAGGGCCGGGGAGTTGCTGAACATCGGCGCTACGGTGGGCTTTGAGTGCCGCTGCCTGATGACGGGTACGCCCTTTACTGGACTGACCCTCAACAATCCCGATCAGCCGGGCGTGGCGTACGTGGCCTGCCATGGTATCCCCCATCAAAACATTGAAAAGGCCGACATGTGGCTTGCCCCCTACCGGCAGAAGCGCGGCGAGCGCAACCGGCGGATGGTGGAGCGCATCAACGCTCTCTCAGGCAGTACCGCACTCCATATCGATTACGACAGGGATGTGCTGCCCCTCTCCCAGGCAAGCGATGGCGGCTCGGTAACGGAGCGGCATATCCTCTACGCGCTGGCGCTCAAGGCCATTACCGCCGCCGGGCGTGGCGCACCCCTGCTTTCGCTGCTTCGTGAACGCTTTGGCATTGCGCCTGCGGGCAAGGTCCTTACTTCGCTGCTTGACGAGAACGACCCCTATTACGCCTACCGCCTGCTGGGACTTTTGAAAAGCAGCCTGGTGGAAAAGTTCTATATCGACGCCACCGAAGAATGTCCGCATATCCTGGACTTTGTCTCCTTTGTCCACTCCATCGGCGCCATCCCGGCCTATGCTTACCTGGGTGATGTGGGCGAGTCGGTCACGGGGGATAAAAAGGCCCAGGCCTTTGAGGATGGGTTCCTGGATGAGCTGATTACTTGGCTCAAACAGTCCGGCTTCACGTCGGTGACGTACATGCCCACCCGCAACAGCGCGGCGCAGCTTGACCGGGTCATGCGGCTGTGCCGTGAGGCAGGGCTGTTCCAAATCTCGGGCGAGGATATCAATACCCCCTTCCAGCCTTTTATCTGCGAGCAGCTGAAGCGCCCCGAGTTCAGTCACCTGATCGATTCCGCCTGGGCGCTCATTGGCCACGAGAAGGCCGCCACGGCGTGTCTGGAAGATGGGATGTTCACTGAAAAAGCTGCTATCACGTATCCGGATCTTGCCAAAAGGATCGCGCTTTTTGCCGCCATCGGCAAAAACGGAATAAAATAAGAAAGGAAGAATCATATGCAAACCACTGCTTTGCGGCTTTACGGAAAACAGGACCTGCGGCTGGAAACCTTTGAACTGCCGCCCATCCGTGAAGACGAGATATTGATCAAAATCATCTCAGACAGCATCTGCATGTCCAGCTACAAAGCCTCTATGCAGGGTGAAGACCATAAGCGCGTGCCAAACGACGTCGCGCAGAACCCGACCATCCTGGGCCATGAGTTTTGCGCCGAGATCGTCGAGGTCGGCGCAAAATGGGCCAAGCAATACAAGCCCGGGCAGCGCGTTTCCCTCCAGCCCGCGCTGAAGGGCACGTACGACGCTGCCGGGTATACCTTTCCCCACCTTGGGGGCGATGCCACCTACGGCATCATCCCCGCCATCTATATTGAGCAGGGCAACCTGCTTGCCTATGAGGGGGACGCCTTTTTCTTCGGCTCCCTGGCGGAACCGCTTTCCTGCGTCATCGGCGCGGTACACGCCTGCTACCACACCTCCCAGGGTGAGTATGTCCATGAGATGGGCATCAAAGAAGACGGCTGCGCGGCTGTGCTGGCAGGCGTAGGACCCATGGGGCTGGCCATGATCGATTACCTGATCCACCGTAAGCGTCACAGCAAAAAGTTGGTGGTTACCGATATTGATGAGGGACGGCTAAACCGGGCGTCGCGCATTCTCTCCCCGGAGGAAGCCGCTAAAAACGGCGTGGAACTTATTTATCTGAATACCGCGACCATGGCAGACCCCGCAGCTGAACTGAAAGCTCTTTCGGGCGGCAATGGGTATGACGAAGTATTCGTCTTCGCGCCGGTGCCATCCGTTGTTGAACAGGCCGACGCGATCTTGGCCTATGACGGATGCCTGAATTTCTTCGCGGGCCCGACGAATACCGCGTTCTCGGCCAAGCTCAACTTCTATAACGTGCACTACAATGCAACGCACATCGTGGGCACATCGGGCGGGAATACCGACGACATGCGTGAGGCGCTCAAGCTGGCGGCCAAGGGGCTGACCAATCCCGCCATCCTGGTTACGCACATCGGCGGGCTGGACGCGGCGAAGGAAACGACGCTGACCCTGCCAAACATCCCCGGCGGCAAAAAACTTTTGTATACGCACATTTCCCTGCCGCTCACGGCCATTGCAGACTTTGCCGAGAAAGGCGAAAACGACCCGCTCTTTAAAAAGCTTGCTGCGCTTTGCGACGCGGCGGGCGGGCTATGGAACCTTGCTGCGGAGAAATATCTGCTTGCCAACGCGCCCAAGCTGGACGCACAGAAGTATACAGTATAAAATGATCAGCACCCAAGCCACCCGAAAGGGTGGCTTTTTATTTACTATCTTTTTGGAAAATCTTTTTGTATAATGTAAAAAAATGTACAGGGCGGGATCGCTATGCGTACTGTATCACATCACATACTTCTCCTCATCGCTGTCCTCCTTCTTTTACCCGTTGCAGCAGCTGCCGAGCTGTCTGTGACATTCTTTGATGTCGGCCAAGGCGAAGCTGCGCTCATACAGGCCGACGGAAAGAACATGCTCATTGACGCCGGGCCAGACGAAAAGGCGGACGATCTGCTTTCATACCTCGGCGACCTTGGGGTAAAACGTCTCGACCTTCTGCTGGGAACGAATCCCCAGGAAGAACACATAGGCGGCATGGATGAGGTACTTGCTAGGTATGAGGTGGATACCCTTTGGATGCCAAATACCCCGGCCCAAATAACCGGGACTCTGCTGGCAGCTATCCAGGAAGAGGGGCTGGAATCCGTCGCGCCGAAGCCAGGCACGACATACGACTTGGGCGATGCCCTGATTACCATTCTTTCGCCTGCCAGCCAAACATACGAAAATCTGAACGATTACAGCATTGTCCTTCGCGTCGATTACGGGGACACGAGTTATCTATTCACCGGTGATGCCGGAGAATTGGCCGAGCGCGAGATGCTTCAAAATGGCCTTGATGTGGATGCGGATGTGCTGAAAGTCGGAAATCATGGCAACAGCGGGTCTTCATCCCAGGCCTTTGTCGATGCCGTGTCCCCGACTTGGGCAGTCTACAGCTGCGGCAAAGGTAACACCAACAGTTCTCCCGACGCGGGAATATTGACGCGCCTCCGGGGCGCGGGCTCCAGTATCCTGGGCACAGATGCGGATGGTACGGTGACCTTCTTGTCCGATGGTAAAACGATAGAATTAAGGAAGGGGATCGTCGGTGTGTCTGCCGCCGCTGCCCCATCTTTCGGCTCCAAAGATCCTTCATACATCGGGAACAAAAATTCAAAGGCCTTCCATCTGCCAACCTGCCACACCCTTCCAGCGCAAAAGAACCAGGTGTACTTTGAAACAAGAGATGAAGCCATTTCACAGGGGTACAAGCCCTGCAAGAAATGCAAGCCGTAGGCATGGCGCATTATCTGCTGTATATCAACAAACCGCCGCCCGGAATAGTAGCCTATTCCGGGCGGCCATTTTATCAGACAAGCGCGATCATCTTACGACTTCCCCATTCTTTATCACGGATGCGACATTCTGCATGGCGGTAATATCTTTTATGGGGTTTACATCCAGAGCGACGATGTCCGCAAACTTTCCCTTCTCCAAAGTGCCCACGCGGTCCTGCCAGCCTATGAGGCGGGCGTTTTCCCGGGTGGCGCAAAGCAGCGTTTCCACAGGTGTAAAGCCAGCCTCCACCATCAGGGAAAACTCCAGCGCCTGCTTGCCGTGGAAGTTCATGGGCGTCCCGGCATCGGTGCCAAAGCCGATGCGCACGCCCTGCTTGCGGCACTTGGTAAGGTTTGTATGATGGTTTTCCAGGCAGCGGGTGGCCTTTTCGATAAAGGAAGGGTTTAGCTTGGCGGCTGGGCCCTCCGATACGATCTTGAACCCGGCGATGATGGTGGGCAGAAGCCAGGTGCCATGCTCAGCCATCATATCGATAGCCTCATCGTCCATCATCATGCCGTGCTCGATAGAGGTGATCCCCGCGCGCACGGCATCCTTGATCCCCGCCGCGCCATGGGCATGGGCGGAGGTGAGTTTGCCGTGCATTTGGGCCACCTCGATGGCGGCGCGCATTTCCTCAAAGGTGAGTTCCTGCGCTCCGGGCTCATCCCCAATGGTAACAACGCCGCCGGTAGCCATCAATTTCACCTGGTCGGCTCCGTATTTGATGGTGTAGCGGGCGGCCTTGCGCGCCTCGTCCGGGCCGTTGATGATCAGGCTTTTTGTCATATCAGAGAAAGCGGGAGCAAAGTGGGAATCAGCGTGGCCACCGGTAGCGCCGATGCACTTGCCGCTCACCAGCATCCGGGGTCCGGGGATCCTCCCGGCATTGATGGCATCGCGCAGGCTAACATCCACAAAATCGGGAGCGCCTTCATCCCTGATGGTGGTAAAGCCCGCGTACAGGTTTTGCCGTGCCCGTTCCATGGCCTCAAAAGCCAGGGTGCCAGGCAGTTTGTCGTAGGAGAATATATTGGCGCCGCCTTCGGAGCAGATGTGTATATGCGCGTCGATGAGGCCCGGCATCACGAACTTCTGGGAAAAGTCGATCTGCTCGCCTTCCATCTGCGGCAGCTTGTCCCTGGGGCAGACGAGGGCGATTTTGCCGTCCTCCACCACCAGGGCCATATTCTCCTGAACCGATTCATCCACGGCGGCAAAGAGCCAGCCGCATGTGATAATCTTTCTCATTGCGTTACTCCCCCTTTTCCATTAAGTATTTATCCATCCAGGAGGTGATCTCCTCCAGCCGGTGGATCCTGTTCTTGGGCTTGCCGGAGCGGGATAGCTCGTGGTTCTCCCCTTTCAATAGGCACAGCCGGGTTGTAACTCCCAGGCGGCGTAATGCGGAGAACATCTGGACGCCCTCGAACATATTGCAGCGGTAATCTTCATTGCTGTGCAGAAATAGCGTGGGGGTCTTCACACGGTCAGCGTATTTAAGGGGAGAAGCCTCCCATAGTTTTTCGTAATCCCTGCAGATGTCCTTGGCATATGGGCAGCGGGTATGGAAGCGGCAGCCGCTGGGCGGACGGGTTGCGCTGGGAAGTTCCCCGGTAAGCATCATCCGTTCCTTGCGGACGCCGGGCTTGCCGGAAGGGATGGCCGAAAGCAGCATGCCGAAAAAGAACGAGGGAATCGAGATACCAAAAAAAGCGAAGACAGTAGCGCCGTTGTCAAGGAGGCTTCTGCGGCGGGTGGAAGGTTGTGCATATATAATGCATCTTCCCTGGCTCTGCCCGGTGGCAAATATTGCAGCGCATTGAAAACTTTACAGCAAGGATAATATCATCGGAAGCATTTTGTTAAGGAGCCGGGTATGCAAAAAGCTGTCAAGTCGATGATGCACTTGCTGACATATACACCCCCTGCGGATGTTGAAAGCTTTGAGCTCCTGGAGGAAACGCAGGAAGAGGCTGGGCGCGGTCCGGAAATGGCGGAACTGGGCGGCCCCACGGCCAACCAAAACGAACCGGAGGCGGTATCTTCTGCCGCAAAAAGACATGCAAGAAAAACAGCGGCCCGCAATAAAGAAAATGACGCCTGCAACAATGTATATGCTACCTTGGCTGAAAACCTCAACAGGCTTAGAAAGGAATTTTGTTCGCCTGCCAACGATGATTTGCATATAAGAGAGTTCAAGATATCTAAGAATACCGGGGCAGCCATTGCATTCATTAGCGGCATGGTAGACAGATCATTGCTTAATGACTTTGTTCTGCGCCCCATCATGTTATCTGAGCAGCTTGCGCAAGCGCAGGAAGGCACAGCCATCGACTATATCGCAGACCATGTACTCACCGTATACCACATAGAAAAAACAAACCAGCTGATCAACGACGTCATATTCAACATGCTCAACGGATTTACCGCCTTATTCGTAGACGGCTGCCGCGAATGTCTTCTGATCGACTCCAAGGGGTATGAAAAAAGAGGCATTGAAAAGCCCGCCACCGAGACGGCTATCAAGGGGGCACAGGAGGCATTTACCGAAAACCTAAGGACAAATATCACGCAGATACGGCGGATTGTCCGGAACAAGAACCTTGTGACACAGAAGGTTAGCGTGAGCAGTACGAACAATTTCACCTGCGCGATACTCTACTTGGACGGGGTTGTCAATCCCAAGCTGCTTCAGGAAGTAAACCGTAGGCTCCACAGCATAGAGGCTGACAATATTACCAGCGATGGCATGCTGGAACAGCTGATAGAGGATAGGCCGTTTACTTTTTTCCCGCAGGTATTGAGCACGGAGCGCCCCGACAG
>JAEWAH010000108.1 GCA_023391725.1 Bacillota bacterium
GGACGCTTACCGACCATTATGATCCCCGGCAGGAGGTGCTGCGCCTGTCCGACGGCGTGTACAACTCCAACAGCTTGGCCGCTCTGGGCATCGCCGCCCATGAAGCCGGCCACGCCATGCAGCAGCGGGATGAATACGGCCCCATGAAGCTGCGCAACGCCGTGGTTCCCGTGGTCTCCTTCTCAAGCCAGCTGTACTTTCCCCTGTTCCTCGTCGGGCTTATCGTCAACTGGGAACCGCTGATGTTTGTGGGCATCTTGGTGTTCGCCCTGTCGGTGCTCTTTTCCTTCATCACCTTACCGGTGGAGTTCAACGCCTCCCGCCGCGCCATGGATCTTTTGGAAACGGGCGGCTACATCACCAGGGAGGAAGCACCACAGGTAAAGGCCGTGCTTAGCGCTGCCGCGCTCACCTACGTGGCCGCCGCCGTTACCGCCGTGCTGCAGCTTCTGCGGCTGCTGGCTATGGCCAGACGGAGGGACTAAGAGTTTTCGCAGGCCTTTCCCGGGGTGTAACGAGGGGGAACCGCAGTTATCCGCAAGCTCAATCGTCGCGCTGCGTCGCTGCCGCTCGCATCGCTCGTTTCTCTTGTTTCATCCGCCCTGCCCATTTCCGCCACAGGCGGGGGCAGGGCTCCTTCACCCCTCGTTTTAGTTCGTCTCAGCCGGCTTTGCCGGCTGGACGGGGGTTTGCGAAGCAAACATTCCTTACACGATTTCCCGGCCGCATGCCTGCACACGGCCTAGCGTAGCGACGGATGGTGTGTAGGCATGCAGGGGAATCGTGCGAACTCGAATGAATGAGGCAAAGCCTCATTCATTCGAAATTTAATGGTATCCGTCCCACAATCCCTTTTCCACACCGTAGTTCTTAGGATCTTCGGCGTGGAACTTTTTTGGACCTCTGGATTGGGCCATGGTCACGTCGATGATCTGCCAGCCTCCGTTCAGATACACTTCGTTCCAGGCGTGCTGATTCCCGGTGCGCATGTTTTTGCCGTACACATGCTTGCAGGGAACGCCAACCGCCCGAAGGGCGACCGCCATAAAGGCGGCGTAATCCGAGCAGATGCCCTTATCGCCCTTCACGATACCGTCCCCGTCAGGGATCTCGCTGAACTGGATGCCCTTGGCCAGCGCCTTGTCGTAGGATGCGTGATTAATCAGCCAATCCCAAAGCGCCTTAACCTTCTGCTCATCCGTCCTTGCGTCCCGGCACAGAGACAAGGCCAACGCCACTGTGACAGGGTTTCCCGCCATATTGGTGTGCAGGGAAGACAAAAGCGCCAATTTCGTGTCTGCGGGAGCCTGCTCCATGGAAAAATCACACTTGTACAGAAGCCGGATAGGCCTGTCATACAGCCCAGCCTCATAGACGGTGAGTTCATACTCTCCTGCGCCGAGTGTTAAAAGCAGCGGCTGCCATTCCCCGTCGTTCGGCAAAAGCAGCTGATGGTGCTTGTCCCCCTGTGCAATGTCCACAACCAGGGGGACCTGCCCCGTGGACGCCACATACACATATCCCATGGAAGATGTCTCGGTATAGACCCGCAAACGCGGCCGCTGTTCCGTGGGCAAAATCTGCGTGAAGCGGCTTTGCACATATCCCTCCCCGCCGGGCAGCGCAACCTTGTGCCAGTTTTCCTCCTCCTGATAGTTAACAGCCCGCAGGGCGAACCGCCGCCAATGGTAGCGCACCTTCGCACCGGCCTTGGGCTGGGAACGCACGGGAACCTCGTCCTCCCCCTGCTTGATGAAGTACACATCCGAATCTTTCCCCAGTTCCGCAAAGGGGATGTCCCCGGGAGGGAGCTGCATCTTTTCCCAGGCCTGTTTTTCGGCCAGGGCTCGTCCGCCAAAAAGCAGCAAAAGAGAGATCAACACCGCCGAAAAGAGCCTTTTGGGAAGCATTTGCATTTCCCCTCCTTCTTCCTGCATTATAGCACATCTCCCCCACTGTGTTTGGCGCATCGCTCCAAAAATCTGCAAGTTGCACTTTCAAAAATATTATGCAGGAATTCTTGCAAAACATCTTCCATTTTTAGCCGAAATGCGTTATAATGATACCGAAACAAGGACATTTGCAGGAATGAGTGCAAAACCACCCTGCAAAAGGAGGCGTATCCCATGGCATTTGTGATTTTCTGGGTCGCGGCTTTCGTCTTTCTGCTGGTACACGACCACAACCGTCAGATGCTGCTGGAGCAGGGCATGACGGATTTCTATAAAATAGAATACCGTCATCCCACGCCCAGTGGAAACTGACATAGTCCCACCCCCAATGAGCCCGGCAATGATGCCGGGCTTTTTGCTATCCACTTATCAACAAAAGCCCTGCCACGCCTTATACGATGCATGGCAGGGCCAATTTTTTCCGATGTCTATTTAAGCGACCCCAGTATTCCCTCCACAAAGCTCTTTTGCAGCACAAAGAACACGATGAGCGTAGGCAGCGTGGTGATGGTCACGCCCAGCATGATCATGCCATAATCCAGCACGTACCCCGTTTGCAGGTTCGCCACGAAGATGGGCATGGTGATCTTAGACGGTTCCTGCAAGACCACCAGGGGCCAAAGGTAGGCATTCCAGCTGTTCATGAAGGTGATGGTGGCCGCAGCGGCATAAGTGGGCCGCATGATAGGCACGAACATTCTAAAGAAAATCGAGAACTCTCCCAGCCCGTCGATGCGGGCGGCCTGCACCAGTTCCACGGGAAAGGTATGGGCGCTCTGGCGGAACATAAAGATCAAAAAAGCGGTGGCTATCATGGGCAGCATGTAGCCGGCCACGGTATTGACAAGTTTCATCTGGCTGAATAACCGGAACAGCGGGATGAGTGTGGCGGCGGTTGGAACCATCATGGACAAAAGCAAAAGGCCCATAACAAAATTCTTGCTCCTGTCCCGGTAGATGATGAAGCCATACCCAGCCAGGGAACTAATGAGCAGCGCCCCCACCGTGACAGCCGCCGAATACGTGAGGGAATTAAAGAACGCCTGGTACAGCGCGCCCGAATCGGCCAGGGCCTTAAAGTTTTCCACAAGGTGCGTTCCCGGCAGCATGCGGCCCAGGACCACATCAGCGGAGGGGTTGGTGGCGGAGACCACCATCCAATAAAACGGAAATGCCGACAGAAACGATACAACGATCAAAAAAAGATGCTTGCACACCCGGGCCGGGCGCAGCTTTGCCATGCTCTTGACGGCTGTCATTTGGATTCACCCACTTTCAGCTGTATAAAGGCCAGGATGGCCACGGCCAGGAAAATGGTGTATGCGATGGCGGAAGCGTACCCGAACTGAGGCACATTTTGAAAGGTGAGCCGGTAGATGTACACCGATAGGGTGATGGTGTTATTCACCGTGGTTCCGATGGTCATATTGAAAACCTCGTCGAAGAGCTGCAGCGTGCCATTGGTGGCGCTCCGGAGGTAGACCATGCCTAAAGCCATCCTGTTTCTTCTGCCGCTGCTCCTTCTATTAGGCTGCACCTTATCCGCATCCGCCCAGGAGGATACGTCCGCGTGGGAGCTCACTTTTGAGGACACGTTCGATGGCACGCAGGTGGACCCGACGAAGTGGCAGTTCCAGCTGGGCACAGGCGCCCAAGAGGGCCTGACCCAGTGGGGCAACAACGAGCAGCAGTCCTACCAGGCCAAAAATGCCGTGGTGGAAAACGGGCTGTTGACCCTGTACGCAAGGCAGGAAAGCGGGGCTGCGCTGCCCTACACCTCCGCCCGGTTGTGCACCCGTGATCTGTTTTCTCAGTGCTACGGCCGCTTTGAGGCCCGCATCCGCCTGCCCCGTGGGGAGGGCTTCTGGCCTGCCTTCTGGCTGTTGTCCCAAGACAGCCCCTACGGCGGCTGGGCAGCCAGCGGTGAGATCGATATCATGGAATTTAAGGGCCGCAAGCCTGATGAGATCATGCACACCATCCATTTTGGCGGCGTCTGGCCCAACAATACTTACGCCGGGAAGACCGTCACCATCCCCGAAGGCACTCAGGAGGATTTTCACGTGTTCGCCCTGGAGTGGGAAGAAGGAGAAATGCGCTGGTATATCGATGACACTCTGACCTGCGTCCAGAATAATTGGCGCAGCGACGGCCATCCCTTCCCCGCACCCTTCGACCAGCCCTTCTACATGATCCTCAACCTGGCCGTTGGCGGGAACTTCGACCAGAACGTGATGCCCGGCCGCCTGGGGGGACCGCTGGAAGGCCAGCTGGAAATCGACTACGTGCGCGTCTACCAACGAGCGGGCGAAGGAGAATAGTAAATGAGCGGGGAGGGGGCTTTTTTAAAAAAGCCCCCTCCCCCCACCCCACCCTGAAAAACTTCATATTGGGAAAAGAAAAGGAACTACCCTTCCGAAGCACATATAGCATCGAAAGGGTAGTCCTTCTTATTATTACCTTAAAAGTCTCCAGAGGCCCTCCCAATTCCCCTCCAGAGGAGGGGTGGCCCCGCAGGGCCGGGGTGGTTGATATATAACATCGATGGCCGGAAGTGTTAATCGTAGGGGGCGATGCCCATCGCCCCGTTCGCAAAACGCCTTAATCTCTGCGCGCCGCCTCGCATTGCCCCTGCAACAACGGGCGGCTCCATTACCTTACCACTGAAAATACTCCGGCAGCGGTCCGCCGATCAGCGGCTTTGCCCAGGTCAAAAATTCCGGGGTCACATCCATATTGTTAGGCGCGATAAACTCGTCCGGCATGGTGCGTTCCTTCAGCGCCGCCTGCTCCAAGGGAATACGGATCAGCCGCAATCTGTAAGGATCACTGCTTATTCGCTCAAAGGCCACCATCACGCCGCCCTGCTCCTCCACTA
>JAEWAH010000123.1 GCA_023391725.1 Bacillota bacterium
TCCCGGTGGACTATCCGGAGGCCATCAGGCTGCGCGCGGAAGCTCAGCGCATGGAAGGTATGATGGATGGCGGGTGCGAGCTGAACGTAGGCGGCAGCTGGCAGCAAAAGGGCCTGTATGTGCTGGAGGATCAACATGAGGCCGTATACTTTGAAAAGGACGGACAGCGGGTATACCTCAAAAGAGAAGGTGTGGCGCTGACCCAGCGTACTGCCGAGGAAACAGGGCTGAGGGTGGGCGACAGCGTGCTTTTGCGTGCGCCCAACGGGTATGAAGCCACAGTTACGATCACGGACATCCTGAGCATCCAATTGGGCCAGGGCGTGTATGTCTCCAAGAGCGCCTGGCGCAAGCTTGACATCATGCCCTTTATACCCACCACGCTGTACTTAACAGGTGGGAACATTGATACCGCGGCTATCGACGACATGGACGGGGTAGCCAAGGTGCGGACCATCCAGCAGGAACGTATCGGAAGCACAGTCATCATCAAGGTGCTGGATGTGGTGGTGCTGGTGATGGTGCTGTTCTCCGGTTTGCTGCTATTGGTGGTGCTCTTTACCCTGGGGCAGCTGAACTTCTTTGAACGCATCAGGGAGCTGGCCACATTGATGGTGCTGGGCTTCTATCCCCGGGAGACAAAGCGCCTGATCCTTCGGGAAAACATCATCCTCTCGATCGTTGGGCTGCCGTTGGGGCTGTATCTCGGGCCGTACCTGCACAGGTGGGTGCTGGCGGAAGGCTTTCCAACGATGCTGGAATTCATCCCCTATATTGCATTGCCCAGTTGGATCTACACGCCGCTTTTGACGCTGGTGTTCGCCTGGATCGTGAACCTTATCATCGGTTCCCGGTTTAAAGAGGTGAACATGGTGGAAGCGCTTAAGAGCGTGGAATAATACATTAAAGGAGATTTGGGATATGAAACGCAAGGTTATGGTGGTTTTTCTGGCTCTCACGTGCGCGATGCTGACCGGGTTTGCCCAGGCGGAGACCACCGGGGGGCAGGCGGGCACTTCTTTGGAACGGTGGGCCAAGGGCACGGTGCAAGCGGCAGATACTGTGAACGTGTTTGCCCCGGTGGGCGGGCAGCTGCTTCCCATGGATCTGGATGCGGGGGATGTGGTCAAGCAAGGCGATCCCCTCTTCACCGTCCGGCCTTTGCAGGCGCTGGCCGCTAGCGACGGCGTGATCCGGCTTTTGCGCGCAGAAGTGGGAGACATGGCGGAGGGCGTCATTCAGCAATATGGCGCGCTGTGCTACATCGACCGGGAGGATATTGCCTGGGTGCGGGCCACGGTGGGCACCGCCTACAACAAACCCGAGAACCGCGCCCTCACCTTGGGGGAGACCTTGCGCGTGTACAACGGCGATGAGAGTGACGCCATCGAGCTCACTGGTACCGTGATCCTGGTGGATGGTAAAAATTATGTGGTGGAGATCCCCGCCGGGGAATTCGACCTGGAAGATACGGCGAGGTTGTACCGGGGCACGGGCGACACCTACAACAACAAGGACAAGGTGGGCGAGGGCAAGGTAGAGCGTGCTGCCGCTTTGCCGGTGAAGGCCCAGGGCATGATCGCCACTGTTAACGTGACGGAGGGTCAAAAGGTGAAAAAGGGCGACGCACTGTTCACCCTGGACAGTGCCTCCACCGTGTATGACGAGCCCGCTCAGCCTGCTGTAACAGCAGCCCAGGGCGGCGTGGTTTCCGCCATCTATGCCCAGGACGGGCAGCAGGTGATGAAGGGCCAGCTGCTGTTGGCCATTGAGCCTCTGGATGCGCCCAAGGTTGTGGTGGATGTGGATGAACTGGACATCCCGAGTATAAAAGTGGGGCAGCTCATGCGGGTGAAGGTGGATGCGCTGGGGGAAGATACCCTTTTGGGCACGGTCATTAAGATCAGCCCCCTGGGGATCTCCGTGCTGGATACCACCAAATATCCTGTGACGCTGTCCATACAGAACCCGCCGGAAAGCCTGCTGCCCGGCATGCATGTAACGGCATACTGGGGGAAAGAGTAAGCAGTATTCAAGCAGGACCGCCTGGTTTTGAGCCGGGTTTGGCCACTCCGCGTAATGTCTGTGAGGGAGGGCCGCCCGTATGGAATGGTACAAGGTGCTTGAAGCACGCGATATTGCTCAGAAGGAATTGCTGGGATCGGCCGGCTGGTCGCAAGAGTGGCTGGACCATTGCAAGCATACGATTTCATACAGGGTGTACGACCCCCAAAAGCCTGAATGTCGGATATGTTATACGATCGCCAAGGTCGAAGATTATCCATTGTTCACGAGCGGGGTGATGCCCTTTGGCGTTATCGTGAAGATCGATGCGCGCAGCGGGAATGTCCTGTCGATTACTGAGCTTCAGGAGCTGGACATCTACGATTTCTGGTGTGAATTCCCCGATGAGCGTGACACAGTGCAAACTGTCCCGCATGGCCTAGGCTTATTGATAGAAAGAGGGGCCCCTCACCACAAGGCGGAGAAGAGCATCTATAAGCGTAATATCAAATACGCCTATTGGTATCTTGACATTGTTTTGCAAAAGGTCAATGAGGAAGTAGATGCCAACTGGGTGGATACCAGCGTAAGCGTTGGCTGATTCGGGATAACACGCCTCATCCGCCTCCTTCGTCTTAACCTTCCCCCTCATCCGGCGCTAGCGCGCCACCTTCCCCTAAAGGGGAAGGCAAGTGGGGAAGGCAAGACGGGAGGCTTTTTGTTTTCTGCTGGTTTATTCTTGAAACTCCCTTATTGCTCTTTTAGCTGCCGCCAAAAGAGATTTTCGTTTTTCCTTGACGCATCCACCAACAGATGGGTACAATATATGTAGAAAAAAACGGGGAGGTGGTCCTGCGTGCCTGACCGGGATATGGAGGCCTGCACCGTCAATGTGATCCATGAGGAGCAGGTGAAAAGCGCGCTGGACAGCCTGCCGGGGGAAAGCGCTCGGGCGGCCATGCTGGGCCTTTTGTCGGCCATGGCGGACCCTACCAGGCTGCAAATACTGCTGGCGCTTCGGGAGCAGGAGCTTTGCGTGTGCGATTTGAGTTCGGTGCTCTGCATGTCCCAAAGCGCTGTGAGCCATCAATTGCGCACGCTTCGGGACGTCCACTGCGTCAAATCCCGCCGCAATGGCAAGGTGGTTTACTATACGCTGGATGATACCCATGTAAACGATCTGCTGTCCGTAGCTCTTTCCCACGCCAACGAGGCGTTTTCTGAAAATCCCGCGCAGGATACGGAAAAGAACTGATTTCAAATTGCCTCTACGAAAGCAGGGGACGTTATGCGTTATGCCCCGCCCACGGCCGAGATGCGGGAGGACTTTCATCAGGGGCGCAGCCGGGATGCCTTCCGGTTCCTGGGCGCCCATCCCGGCCCCTGCGAGGGCAGGGATGTTTGGCATTTAGCGGTATGGGCGCCCAATGCCCTTTCGGTCAGCCTGGTGGGAGTGTTCAATGGCTGGGACCGGGTTAAGCATCCCATGGAAAAGCAGTATGATGGCACCTGGGAGCTGCGCCTTCCCCGCGAGTTGTTTTCCACTGGTGAGCCTTACAAATACGCCATCCAGGGCGCGGACGGCGCGTGGCATCTGAAAGCCGACCCTTACGCCTTTTTCAGCGAGCTTCGGCCAAACACCGCCAGCCGCTTGTATGATTTGGAGAAATACCTCTGGCAGGACGAAGGCTGGATGACAAGCCGCAGCCAGTGGAATCCCTTTGCAAGCCCCATCAATATTTACGAAATGCACCTGGGCTCCTGGCGGCGGGGCGAGGACGGGCGGCTGCTATCCTACGGGGAGATTGCAGACCAGCTTATCCCTTACATTCAGGAGATGGGCTATACCCACATCGAACTGCTGCCGGTGATGGAGCACCCCCTGGATATGTCCTGGGGGTATCAAATCACCGGGTACTTTGCCCCTACCACCCGTTTCGGCGAACCCCATGACTTTATGGCCTTTGTTGACAGGTGCCACCAGGCGGATATCGGGGTGATCCTGGACTGGGCGCCGGCCCATTTCCCCAGGGACGAGGCGGGCCTTCGCCGGTTCGACGGCACAGCCTGTTATGAGCATCCCGATCCACGCAGGGGGGAGATGCCCCAGTGGGGCACCCACATGTTCGACTTCGCCAGAGGCGAAACATGCAGCTTTCTATTAAGCAGCGCCTGCTTTTGGATGGAATATTTCCACGCCGATGGCCTGCGGGTGGACGCGGTAAGCAGCATGCTCTACTACGATTTCTGCAGGGAGCCGGGCCAGTGGCTGCCCAACAAATATGGCGGGCGCGAGAATCTTGATGCCATCGCCTTTTTGCGGAGGCTCAACGAGACCGTATACCGGGATTTTCCCGGGGCGATGATGATCGCCGAGGAATCCTCGGCATACCCCATGGT
>JAEWAH010000186.1 GCA_023391725.1 Bacillota bacterium
CCCCCCCCCCCCAATACACTATCCTATTATTCTTCCTATTCCCTCGTCACTGTGCGTACGCCGCGTTGATCTCGTTGAGTTCGCTCTCCCGCATGGGCGGCGCGCAAGCCGGGCAGCGGGTGAGGGAAGCAAATTCGCCTTCGTCCAGCTGGCCATAGGTGAAACCGGCCAGAGGCAGGAATTTGGCCTTTACGTCCTGGCAGTTGGGGTCGCTGTGGTAATAGGAACCGCCTTCGGGGTTGTAGTAGAGCGGCGTATCCGCGCTGGGAATAGAAATCTGACGGCCCTTGTAATCCTCCCAGATGAGCACCTTGGTGTTGATGTCCAGGTTGTTCCACAGCCAGGCCATGTTGACGCCCTGGGGGTTTTTCTTGCGCTGCACGCGCACGCAGCCGTGACTGGCCTTGGTGCCCAGCTTGGGCTCGGTGTTCTTAAAATACTTGGAGCCGTCGGCCGCGATGATATAGGGCACCTGATGGATGAGGTTGCCGTTGTTGAAGCGCAGGGCCATGTCGCAGATCAGGTTGTCGGACATGAACTGGCCCACGCGGCTGACGATCAAGTATTCCCCGGCCTGGGTCTCGTTGAAGGGCTGCCTGTCATTGGGAAGCCCGGTGGAAATGAGCAGCTCGGAGAAAAGCTTACCTTCTTTGAAAATGTACATGCGCTGGGTGAGCTTATCCAGCACCAGGCCATACGTGGTATCGGGCTTTTTTGTTTTGAGCAGCTTTGTCTTTACATACCCTTGGACCATCTGCGCCCAGGCCTCGGAAGGGCTGCCCTTGAAGGAACTGGAGTAGGCTTCGATGAGGCTCCAGCCGCCGTCCAGGGTTTCCAGAACGCGTACGCCCTGGGAATCGTACGTGATCTCGCCCACAATTTCCGCATCGTCATTTGGTTCGGCCCGGAGGCGGTAGAATTCTTTTTGATTGCCGTCCAGCACGGTGACGGGCTGCATCAGCACATCCCAGATGGCCGCCTCGTTGGTGATGTCCATGGGCAGCGTCCAGTAATTGTGCTCGTCTGCGGCGGCGGGGTGTGTGCTGAAATCGGAAGGGGCAACGATCTTGCCCACTGTAGCCGAAACGGCTTGCGGGGTGGATGTGATTTCTTCCGCAGGCGCGTTCTGCTGTACAATCGTGGTATCCGATGATCCTTCGATGGTCACGGGGATGTAGTGGGCGTTGGAGGCGTAGCCCGTATCGTCGGTCAACTGCAGGATCATGGTATAGGCGCCCGGGGCCAGCGGCGCGCCGCTTAAAGTCCCGTCCCAGGGGATGTCGGAACCGCCCGCGGGGACGGGAGCACTGTAAATCAAGGCGCTTTCTTCTTCCAGCGTAATACTCAGGTTCCCGGCCATGCTGGCGGAAATGTGCACCTGCCAAGGCGCGCCGGGGGAAAGGACCTCGTCGCTGGGGGTCACTTCGGTAAGCGACGGGCCCAGCTCACCTACGGTAATGGGGGATGAGGCCATCTCAGCGCCCATGGATATTTGAAGGGTATACACTCCGGGAGCGGCAGGGGCGCCATTTATGAGCCCATCCCAACTGAAATTGTTCTGCCCGGTCTTTGCGGAATAATCGTCATAGAGCAGGGTGGTTTCCCCGGCCCCGCTTACCAGCGATATATCCGCCGTCCCGGAAAGGGGGGAGGTGAACCCCAGCATCATCAGTTTCCCCGGGCGGATGATCTGATTAGGATCGGTGAATGCAAATCCACTTTCCGAAAGTGCGGGAACCAAACTACATATGAAAGCGGCGGCCGACAAGAACGCGGCCAACCGGCGGTATTTTTTCATGGGTTCCTCCTTGGGAGTGCATTGATCATTCCCCTTTAGTATACCAGCCCGGAGCGGGGGGAACAACGGGCGGATTGTAACAATATTGCCTCAAGCCCCTTGCTGGGAAGCTTCCTGCAGGGCCTCGTACTTGCTTGTAAAATATGCGATCTTGTGGGTCACCTTTTGAAGGTGCTGCTGCATTTGGGAGATTTCTTCCTCTACATGGCACTTGTGAAGGCGGAGCATGTCGCAGCGGCTTTTCAGCGTGCAATCCCCCTGCATGCTCAGTTCCACGAATTCCCGGATCTGCTTGATGGACATGCCCGTGCTTTTCAGGCAGCAGATCAGCCCCAGCCCGTCGATATCCTCCTGGGAAAAGCGGCGGATGCCGCTCAAAGTCCTGTGCACATCGGGCAAAAGGCCTTCCTTTTCATAGTAGCGCAGGGTGTGGGGAGTAAGCCCTGTCATCTGCGAGACCTGCTTCATGGAATAGTCCATGCCATGCACTCCTTTCGGCGGAAAATTGCGCTTCGCCGTTGACTTAGAGTTAACGCGAAGGTTTATAATGGAAGTATACCAACGATCCTGGTATAATGCAAGAAAAAAAGGAGGGATCCCATGAGATCCGTACAAGATACATATAGCCTTTCCAATGGCGTTCAAATCCCCTGTGTGGGCTTTGGCACCTGGCAGACGCCCGATGGGGAAGTGGCTGTATCCTCCGTGAAAGAGGCGCTGGCTGCCGGATACCGGCATATCGATACGGCCGCCGGCTATGGAAACGAGGGCAGCGTGGGCCGGGCCGTGCGGGAAAGCGGCGTGGACCGCAAGCAGATTTTTGTAACCAGCAAGCTAAACAACCCCGATCATGGATATGATAATACGATGCGTGGCTTTGATAAAACAATGAAGGAGCTGGGGTTTGACTATCTGGACCTGTATTTGATCCACTGGCCTAACCCCATCTATTTCAGGAACAACTGGCAGGAAGCCAACGCGGGCTCCTGGAAGGCTTTTGAAGAATTGTACGAGGCGGGGCGCATAAGGGCCATCGGCGTGAGCAACTTCCGTCCGCATCACTTCGAGACGCTTTTTAAGACCGCCCGGATTAAGCCCATGGTGAATCAAATTCGTCTTTGTCCCGGCGACGTGCATCAGGAGACGGTGGATTACTGCCGCAAGCAGGGTATCCTGTTGGAAGCCTACAGCCCCCTTGGAGTAGGCAGGATCATGGATGTGCCTCAGGTGAAAGAAATCGCGGAAAAGCATGGCAAGTCCGCCGCGCAGGTGAGCCTGCGCTGGAGCTTGCAGATGGGCTTTTTGCCCCTGCCCAAGTCCGTCACCCCGGAGCGCATAAGGCAGAACGCCGAGCTATTTGATTTTAACCTTTCCGGCGCGGAGATGGCCGCCATTTCGCAGGTGGAAAAGGGCTGCTGCGGCACGGCCAGGGACCCGGATACGACAACCTTCTGACCACCAGGGGGCTTTGCCCCCTGGACCCCCAGCAAAGGGATAAAACCCCTTTGCAAACCCCATGCTGGGGAGGAGATTCTAGCAAAGCCTTCCCCTTGAGGGGAAGGTGGCGACGAAGGAGGTGGCGCTTTGCGGCAGCCAATGCTTTGCACCTCATCCGGCGCTGGCGCGCCACCTTCCCCGCTAAAGCAGGGAAGGCTTTTGGTTGGCTTAACCCATGAAATCATGTAAATAGCATTGGATTATTATTTTTTCAAGCATGACTGTGAAGCAAGATCATCGTCTGTTCTAGAGGAAGCCTTTATAGGTCTGAAGGCGAAAGGGAGTGCACCCATGACAACCACCCTCCTCATCGGCACCTACACCTTAGAAGGCGGCTCGCGGGGCATCTACCAGGCGGAATTCGACCTTGCCACCGGGCAGTTATCGTCCGCCCGCCTGGCAGTGGAACAGGGAGATCCCTCCTATATGGTCCTTTCACAGGACGGTTCCCATCTTTACTCGGTTCAGGAGGGTGTTCCTTCGGGGAAGATGTACAGCTATCGGCTTACGCCCAAGGGCTGGGAAGAGGATGGCTGCCTGCCCTCCGGCGGGGGCGCGCCCTGCCATGTGGCGCTGAACGAAAGGGATCAAATCCTGGCTGTGGCCAATTACTTCGACGGGGTGGTGTGCCTTTATTCCCTGGATGGGAACGGCGCGCTACACGGCATCAAGCAGACAATACAGATGGAAGGCCACGGCGTGGACTTAAAGCGTCAGGAGTGCGCCCACGCCCACCAATGCACGTTTATCGGCAATGAAATCCTGGCCTGCGACCTGGGCACCGACACGGTGCGCAGCTACCTTCGGGGTGCTGACGGGCTGTACAGCGAGCAAGCGCCCGCGCTGCATGTCGCGCCCGGCGCGGGTCCGCGGCATCTGGTTTTGACGGACGACGGAAGTATGCTATACTTGCTGTGCGAACTATCCAACCAATTGTATGCCTTCCGCAAAGCGCAAACCGGCTGGCAGGAAGCAGGGGTATGGAGTATCCTCCCCCCGAATACCGCCTCCGTTGGCGCCGCCGCGCTTCGGATAAGTGATGACGGCCGGTTCCTGTTCGCCTCCAACCGGGGGTACGACAGCGTGGCGCTGTTCGAGCTGGACGAGGAAACACGCCTGCCCGCCCTTTGCGGCATCTTCCCCTGCGGCGCATTCCCGCGCGATATCCTGCCGATAGGGGATTACCTGCTTTGCGCCTGCCAGAAGGCGGACAAGGTGCAGGTGATAGCCGTCGACGCTGTGCAAAAGACGCTGAGCATCGTCGGCGAAACAGAGGTCCCGTGCCCCGTGTGCCTGCTCAGAGCATAAAGTCCGCGGATGGAAAAGGGGGAGATCCCTTTTCACATAGAGACATATTTATCTGGGATGGAGGGACAGGATGCAGACGCTATCGTTAAGCGGCGCCTGGAAGATGCAAATAGCAGGCGAGACGGAGTGGACGCCCGCCAACGTGCCGGGATCGGTGTATCAGGATATGCTGGCGGCCGGGCGGATGGAGGACCCTTTCTATCGTGACAACGAAGAAAAGGCCCTCAAACTGATGGACAACGACTTTGTATACCGCAGGACTTTTGATACCCCCTCCTCCCTGCTCAAGTGCGACCGGGTGGTGCTGCACATGGATGGGCTGGATACCCTGGCGGATGTCATGGTCAACGGCAAGAAGGTATTGTACGCCGACAACATGCACCGCACCTGGGAAGCGGACGTGAAGCGTATTTTGAAGCCCGGCGCAAACGAGATTGAGGTCAAGTTTTACTCCCCCACACGGTATATCG
>JAEWAH010000199.1 GCA_023391725.1 Bacillota bacterium
TGAGGGGAAGCTGTCGCCCGCAGGCGACTGAAGAGGTGTTATAAGTGACGGGTGTCCTGTGCGGGAAGAAGGGTGCAGTATTTCCAAAGCTGGCGCGTACCAACACCTCTTCCATCGCTGGCGCGCCACCTTCCCCTCAAGGGGAAGGCTCTGCTTGGCTTCTCCCCGGAGGGAGAGTTCTTACCCCAATCTCCTACCCCTTTACAAAGGTAATGAGGTGATCCTATGAAAACAAACGAAAAGCCCATGATCCTCCTGGTGGACGACGATTCAAATATCAGCCAGCTGGTGAGGCTGTACCTGGAAAAGGAAGGCTTTGAGGTGATGACGGCCGCCCGGGGGGATGACGGCCTGGCCGCCTTCCGCCGCCGGCCGCCCAGCCTGGTTCTGCTGGACGTGATGCTTCCGGGCATGGACGGCTGGCAGGTCTGCCGCGCCATCCGCCAGTCCAGCGCCATCCCCATCATCATGCTCACCGCCAAGGATGAAACATTCGACAAGGTCCTGGGCCTGGAACTTGGCGCGGACGATTACCTCACCAAGCCCTTTGAGCCCAAGGAGCTTATCGCCCGCATCAAGGCGGTGCTGCGCCGTACCCAGCCCGGCGCCGCGGCAGAAGATAAGGGGGATTTGATCTCCTTTCCCAACCTGACGGTGAGCCTTTCCCAGTACGAGGTGCACTACCAGGGCAACCCCATCGAAATGCCCCCCAAGGAGCTGGAGGTCCTCTATTTCCTGGCCGCCAACGCCAACATGGTCTTTACCCGTGAGCAGCTCCTGGAAAAGGTCTGGGGGTTCGACTTTTTCGGCGACAGCCGCACCGTGGATGTGCACATCAAGCGCCTTCGGGAAAAACTGCCCGGGTGCGAGGATTACGGCTGGCACATCCGCACCGTGTGGGGCGTTGGCTATAAATTCGAGGTAAAATAACGGGAGGGTCCCATGTTCCGCAGCATGTTTGCCCGGCTTTTTTCCGTGTTCCTGGTGCTTATGCTGGTGCTGATCACCGTATGGGCTGCGCTTTCTTATGTCACTATCAGGGACGACAGGATCAACGCCCGCCTGGACGAATTGAAAAGCCAGGCCCGGGATATGGCTTACCTGGCCGGACAGGTGCAGATAAGCTCGCTGGACAGATATTTTGGGGTGGATACGTCCGCTGAACAATACATGCAGTGGAAGGCCCAAAAAGTCTACGATGAGTTCGGCGCGCTGATCGTGGTGGTAGACCGGTGGGGGAATCCCCAGCAGTATAACCTGATCCCCAAGGACAATACCGACATCGCCCAAACGCTCAGCGGCCCCGTGGTCGAGGAAGCGCTTTCCCAGGCGCTCTCCGGTAAGGAGTTCCAGGGGCGTACCAACGTGCCGGGGCTTGGCGGGCCCGTGTTCACCGTGGCTGTGCCATGGACAAGGGCCGGGATCGTGCTGGGGGCAGTGTTCATCCACACCAGGGCTCAGGTAGTGGAGGCGGGATACAAAAACCTCATCTGGCAGGTGTTGTCCGGCGCCGGGATCGCGGTGATCCTGGCGGTGGTCAGCCTGTACTTTATCACCAAACAGCTCACAAAACCCCTAAAGAGCATGACGGCAAACGCCAGGGAGATGGCACAGGGCCAGTTCGATACCAGGGCCAATGAGGACGACGGCGTCACCGAAATGCGGGAGCTGGCAACCTCCTTCAACTCCATGGCCGGGCAGCTCCAGCAGATTGAGGAATCGCGCCGTGAGTTTGTGGCCAACGTCTCCCACGAGCTGCGCTCGCCCATGACAAGCATCCAGGGTTTTATCGAGGGCATGCGCGATGGCACCATCCCCCCAGAGGAGCATCCCAAGTACCTGCAAATCGTCAGTGACGAGGCAAGGCGCCTCACCAAGCTCATCTCAAACCTCTTAGAGCTGAGCCGTATGGAGCGGGGCTCGGAACAGCTGAAAATGCAGGATTTTGACATCAACGAAATGATCCGCCGGGCGCTGATTAGGCGCATGTCCGATATCGAGCATAAACACCTGGAAGTGGATGTTGATTTTCAGGAAGATCAGTGCTATTGTTGGGGGGATAGCGACCGCATCGAGCAGGTGGTTGTGAACCTCCTCGATAACGCGCTGAAATTCACCCCCGAAAAGGGGACCATCACCTTTGGGACAAGGTTTGAGGGCAAGCTGGCGCTTATCACCGTAAAGGACGACGGCTCCGGCATCCTGCCCGACGACCAGCCCCATATTTTCGAAAGGTTCTACAAGGCGGACAAGGCCCACACTGCGGGCAAGGGAACGGGGCTGGGGCTTAGCATCTGCAAGCGCATCCTGGAGGCCCACGGCCAAAGCATCCGCCTTGTGCCCCAGGTTCGTGGGACCGCCTTTGAATTCACCCTGGAAAAAGGCAGGGGAAAGGCGGGAAGGGACCTTTCACCTAAGGAGGAAACGTAAGTGAGCGGCGACATCGTTGAGCTTCGGAGGGAGCTGGACGAAATCGACAGGGAATTGGTGGCGCTGTTTGAACGGCGCATGGAGGTAAGCCGCCAGGTGGCGGAGTATAAGCAGAAAAGGGGCCTGCCGGTGCTTGATGAAAGCCGGGAGGAGCAGGTGATTGTAAGCCGGACGGCCATGCTCAAAGATCACGAGCTTGATTCTTCCGTGAAGGCGCTGTATAAAGAGATCATGCGCCTGGGCCGGGAAGAGCAGGAGCGGCTCATGAAGCGGGGGCGTCAAAAATGATGGACCGCCATGTGTTCCTCATCGGGATGCCCGGCAGCGGCAAGAGCAGCCTGGGCAAGCGCTTGGCGGGAAGGCTGGGCGTCCCCTACGTGGATATGGATACGGCGATTACCGAAATGACCGGCATGACCGTGCAGCAGATCTTCGAGGGCCCCGGCGAGAAGGCCTTCCGCAACGCGGAAACGAATATGCTGATGTACCTGATAGACCAGCCGCCCTCCATCATATCCACCGGCGGTGGCGCGGTGCTTCGGGAAGAAAACCGGCTCATCATGCGCAACCAGGGCGTCATCGTTTTGATCGATAGGCCTTTGGAGGAGATCCTTTCCGATATCCGGTTGGAAAGGCGCCCGCTGCTTGCCTTAAAGGGCAAGGACGAGGTGGCCAGGCTTTACGAGGCCCGCATTGATACCTACCGCAGCGTGGCCGACGCGGTGTTGGATAATTCCCAGGGGTATACAAACGGCATCATGAACTTGGAGAAATTGATTTTTAAGCTTATGGGGAATTTTTGAGGTTTGAGGGGTACGGGGAGATATTTGTCTTTGAAGATCATGGGTAATATTTGACCAGGATATAATATGAATGCAAAAAGCCACCTGTCTGCGGTATACGCCGTTATAGGGTGGCTTTTTATTTTGAAGTTTGATTCTTGATAATGGATGCTCCATTCAAGGAAGTCAGACAAAGCCTCCGATAAGGCCAGGTGGCGTGATGCGCCTTGGCTGTTCCCCTCCAGGGGTGGCGCGATGCGTCTTGGCAATTCCCCTCCAGAGGAGGGGTGGCGCGCAGCGCCGGGGTGGTTGATATGTAGAGCGCGACCTAAAAAGGATCAATGTGCCGCCGCAGTCAACTACCCCATCCCCTTCGGGTCCTCCGGCTGTCTCAATCGTCGCCCTGCTCACTACGATCGCATTGCTCGTTTCGCCAGCTTCCTTCGCTTCGCTTTTTCCGCCACAGGCGGCGCTCAGCTTCGGAACCCCTCCTCTGGAGGGATATCGTAAAGCCTTCCCCTTTAGGGCCTTCGCACCATCCTGCACTTCGCTGGGCCGGTGTTCCGCCTGAGTCCGGCTTCACCTCCGCCACATTCAAGGTTCGCCGCGCGACCAACGATGCCGCTCCCCCTCGTTTCCATTTTTCCACCATGGCGGACACAAAAAGCCATTCTCCGAAATGCTCAGAAGATTGCTGGCGTGCCATGCTGATCCGGTCCGCCCTACAGCCCCATAACCTAATTCTCGATTGTGTTGGTTTCGGGCAGTGAGATCTCGTCCGGCAGCTCAAGCAGCGGTTCGGTGGGTGGTATAACCTTATAATCAAACCATTTAACATGTATTTCAGCAAAAGGCCCCTTTAAGAAGCGAAAATATAAACCGACATTTTTCCATGCCCAGTATACAAAAACGGTGCGCCCATCTCCACTGGTCTCAAACGCCGCCCTTATTTTAGCGTGGACCGGCTGTCCATCTGCCGATTCCGGAATCCGGTAGTATGTTTTCTTTATAGGCTCTTCTTCGATATTGTCCACGATGGAGACAATCCCCAAATCCGCCTTCCCATACTTTTCAGTCAAGTCCAAGAACAATGTATCCATCATCTCAAGCATGGCCTCACTGGACGCGGCTTCTTTCGAAATGAAAGGACATATGCTGATCCAGATTTCTTGGATCCGCTTTTGAGCTGGATTAAAAGTTACGGAAAAATTCCATCCGGGAATGCCGAATAGGGATAGCTCATCCTCTTTCGCTTTATTAAGACATAAAAAATCCGGATCTGGTTTTTCTTCCAACAGATCGATCCCCCCCACGTCATGCACGTACTTTTTCACATTGTCAGGGGTATTTTCAAAAGGGATATCCCAAAAATGGTTTAGGTTCGTGTCATCCTCTTGGGGCAGCGTAAGCGGCATCGATGATTTTTTCGAGTCAGCCCAGCCAACATATGCCCCGTAAAACACCCCACGTTTAAAACTAAACTCCAAACTGACATTCCTCCACGCCCAGTCCACATTGCCTGTGCGCCCGCTCACGCCGGCGGTATCAAACGCAGCCAGTATTTTGGCGTAGTCCGGCTGCCCGTCTGCCGATTCCGGGATTGGGTAAACTATAATCTCTTTAGACTCGTCATCCCGCAAGGAGATCGTTCCCCAATCGGCCTTCCCGTATTTTTCAGTCAGGCGTGAGAACAAGGTCTCCATCTTTTCCAGCGTGTCCTCGACCGACACGTCTTCTTCCGGAGTGAGGGATTGCATTCCCGCGATGATATCTACAATCCGCTTTCCACTTGGACTAAAATATACAATAAAATACTGTACGGGAATACCGAACAGGGCCAGCTCATCCTCTGGCGCTTTTTCCAGATATACAATACCGATAGCGTGGCCTTCATCCGACAGCTTGATCCCCGCCGCGTCAAACGCTTGCTGTTTCACCTGTTCAGGGGTGCTTTCAAAAGGGATATCCCACAAAAGGTGCAGTTCTTCTCCCTCCGCCAACCCCGGCAAGGCGGCCAGCAGGCAAAGAGCAGCTATCATAATGCGTAGGATTACCTTTTTCATAAAACCCCCCCTTTTTCCGCTGATTCCATTATACGGAAAAACAGTAAAAGGACAAGACCGCATTTTTTTCTTATGCCCTGCTTGCCTTTGAAGTAGAAGACTCTTCCCCTAAGGCTTTTGGTGCTGTCCTCATGTAGATGAATCGTTTGCTTGAGGGAAAAATACCGACGAAAGTGTAGGGTATGACGCCGGCTCAGCCCTTATGCCCTCTCCAGCGCTTCAATCGCTTCCTCCCTCGTCGCCTTGAAGAACACCTGCTTCCCCTTGTTGCATTCATATATAAAATCTTTCAAGCTCTTGCTTTGGTATCCGCCAAAGTCGCCGATGATGGCTAGCTTCATCTTGTAATTGGAGAATTTCTGCAGCACTTCCCCCGCAAACCCCGTCCTCAGCTGGAAAAACGTTTCGGGCAGGGCTTCCTTGGGTACCATCAAAGCGGAGCAGCCTTCATACATGGCCGTCACCATCAGATCGAGCGCGTCCTGGACGCTGTCCATCCGGTCTTCTTTGGAAAGCTCTGCCGCCTTGATGTCTTTAAGTTCGATGGTCTTCATGATTCCTGCTCCCTTCCCGCCGGATGGATCAGCAATGGCTGCGCATCTCCCTCCGCGCATCCCGCCCCATCCGGCACATTGTGTTTTCATTCGCCCGCCGGCAGGGAAAACCCTGCCCCGTGTGGTAATACTGTCCTATTGAACCAATTTGAAGGAGGTCACACAATGGCTTTCAATTATTACATGCCCGCCCGGATCCTTTTTGGCGAGGGCAAGCTGAATGAGCTCCACAGCCAGCGCCTGCCGGGCAAAAAGGCGCTCATCGTCATTTCGGCCGGCAATTCCATGAAGCGCCTGGGGTTTGTGGACAGGCTTGTGAAGGAGCTTGACAAGGCAAGCGTCGGCCACGTGCTGTTTGACAAGGTTTTGCCCAACCCCATCAAAGATCACGTGATGGAGGGCGCGGCCCTGGCAAAAAAAGAAAAGTGCGATTTTGTGATCGGCTTGGGCGGGGGCAGCAGCATGGATTCGGCCAAGTCCATCGCCGTGATGGCAAATAACCCCGGCGACTACTGGGATTACGTTTCCGGCGGCTCGGGCAAGGGCCTGCCTGTTCCCAATGATCCCCTGCCCATGGTCGCCATCACCACCACCGCCGGCACCGGCACCGAGGCCGATCCCTGGACGGTGATCACAAACGGCGATGAAAAGATCGGCTTCGGCTACGACAAGACCTTCCCTGTGCTGTCCATCGTGGACCCAGAATTGATGCTCTCCGTGCCGCCTGCCCTCACCGCTTACCAGGGCTTCGACGCGCTGTTCCACAGCACGGAAGGGTACGTGAACCGCACCGCCAACGAGATGAGCGATCTGTTTTCACTAAAGGCCATCTCCCTTATTGGCGCAAGCCTTGCTAAGGCCGTAAACAACGGCTCCGATAAGAAAGCCCGTGGGGAAGTGGCCCTGGCCAACAGCTTATCCGGGTTCGTGGAATCCACCTCCGGCTGCATCTCCGCCCACTCCATCGAGCACGCGCTAAGCGGCGCGGCCCCGGAGTTACCCCACGGGGCGGGGCTCATCCTCATTAGCCTGGCCTATTACACCTTCCTGGCCCATTCCGGCGCCTGCGATGATCGCATGGTGGATATGGCCCGGGCCCTGGGCAAGACGGACGCCAAAGTTCCCATGGATTTTGTGGCGGCCCTTTCCGATCTGCAAAAGGCCTGCAATGTTTCGGACATCAAGCTTTCCGATTACGGCATCAAGCGCGATCAGCTGCCCGGCCTGGCCAAGCGCGCCAGGGAGATCATGGGCGGATTGTTTGAAGTGGACCCTGTTTCCATCACCCAAAAGGACGTGGAAAAAATACTGGCCGATTCCTACCGCTGATGCCTTTGCTCAAAGTCCCACAGATCGTTTGATACCGGGTTCGGGAGCTTTACAAAAGGTTTTGCTTCCGCTATAATGTAACAAATTCCTGCACATTTCTACCAAATACTCGCTATCCCCGTTTACCGCGGAGGAACTAAAAAACCTTTGGCGGACGGGAGGGAAAAGGAGGTTTCTTTGAAGAAGCATTTATCGGTCCTGCTTGTTATGGCAATGGCTGTGCTCATGCTTTGGGGCGGCATCCACGCCCTCTCGGAAAGCGGCCAAACGGGTTTCAGGGCGCTGACCGCGGCTGACATGGACCCGGAGGCGGCCAAGCACATGGAAAACGTGGCCAAGGCCGCCCTTGATGATGGCCTGGGCGTGATCATGGAAGTGCGTGCCGACCAGAGCGAAGGCACCGGAACAAAGATCTATTATGCCGTTTTTACCCCCACGGCCGTGCAGGGCAAATCCGCCTACGACCTGGCTGTGGAGCGCGGTTTCTCCGGCTCGGTAGACGACTGGCTCGCCTCCCTAAAGGGCGCGACAGGTGAGACTGGCGCGACTGGCGCTACCGGCGCCCAGGGCCTCAAGGGCGAAAAGGGTGATCCTGGCGCAACGGGCGCAACGGGCCACACTGGCGCCACGGGCGCAACAGGCCCGGTGGGCGCAACGGGCGTAACAGGCGCTATCGGCCCCATTGGCCCCGCTGGAATCACTCTTCCCGGTATCCCCGGCCCCCAGGGCCCCCAGGGCCCCACCGGCGCAACTGGCGCGACAGGCATGACTGGCCCGGCTGGTATACAGGGTCCCACCGGCGTAACGGGCGCTCAGGGTATCCAGGGTCCCACCGGCGTGACGGGCGCAACAGGTGTAACAGGCGCAGCAGGCCCCGCTGGTCCTACGGGTGCGACAGGTCCTCAGGGTATCCAGGGTATCCAGGGCCCCACCGGTCCCACAGGCCCCACCGGTGCGACAGGCGAGACTGGTCCGACTGGCCCTGCCGCTCCGATCTGAGGATATAAGTCCTGGCAGGCATTCCAAGGCATATAAGGTTCCAGGTAAATTGTAGGAAGAGCATCATGGACGCGGGCGTGCGCGGGGAAAGCTCCCGCACACGCCCGCCGTTTTCATTTGGCGTTTAAGTAAACGCCGATTTATTTACCGTTTGACGCAGGCAGACAACCACCCCGGCCACCGCCGCCACCCCTCCAGGGGAGGGGAATGTAGGACGGATTCTCTCCTCGATTCCCCTCCCGTGGAGGGGTGGCGCGCAGCGCCGGGGTGGTTGCAGCGCCGGTTGGATCGCCCGCCAAGCCTGTCCTGCGCCAGACGGAAAATAGCCTATCATTAATCCTCTTTCATCAGCCTTTATCGAAGGAGTGACTCCCTTGTCCGCATCTGTTTCCACCCCGGCGCCCCTCCGGCGGGCTGCCTCGCTTCCTGCCGCCCTCCTTCGATCCTTTACCGCGTTACCCGCCTGGGAGACCCTGGGGTGCCTGTATGTCATCTTTACCCTAGCGCGCATCCTTTGCGCCTTTGCGGCCACCCAAACCCCGGTGATCATGCCAGACTCGGCGCTGTATTTGAACCTGTCCCGCTCCATTTTTGAAAAAGGGGCGCTGCTTTTCCGTGGCCAGCCCATCCGCTATGAATACATCCTTTACCCGCTTTTTCTTTCCCCGCTTCAC